>JANXTQ010000057.1 GCA_025352305.1 Actinomycetes bacterium | reverse complement strand
CATCAGATCGACGAGACCAAGAACTACTGGCGAAATCATCTGCGTCAACCGTGACGAGGGCCGCTCTAAATGTGAACAATGTCCCGACTCATATGTGAACGATGTCCCGACTCATCACATTGGTGGAGGTAAGGGGATTCGAACCCCTGACCTCTTGACTGCCAGTCAAGCGCTCTACCAACTGAGCTATACCCCCAAAATGCTCTCCGATGCTATCAGTTTGAAGTTCTCTAACTCTCGGCGATTAGGCCGTGGATTTCAATATTGAGGCAATCGCGAAGAAGTTCGGGTTGATCAATGTTGGGGCAATGTCCGCTCGCCAACTCACTTGTTTTGTCGCACGTTGAGGCGATGAGTTGTTGTAACGGTGGCGGGATTGTTCGATCGCGTGTACACAGAAGATAAATGGTGGCAAGGCCATCAGGTAAGAGGGAGGAGACGGGCTCGGTGAAGGTTGCAGAGCTTTGGGGATGTGTTGACGTCGAGATCCATGCGCGAAGTGCGTTGCTCGGATCTTCGTAGAGCAATGGTGCCGCTGTTTCAATATTTAGAACCAACTGCCCATCGAGCACATTGAGGGAGCGATTCAACTCACTCTCAACGGGTGACAGGCGGTTTTGCTGGGCCACCGACTCGCCAAGCGAGGGCTTCATGGCGGCCAGGTAGATCAGCCCAATGAGATTCGATATGTGGGCGGCCGCTTGGGTGACAACGGCACCGCCGTAGCTGTGGCCGAGCAGAACAGTTGGTTCTTCGAGTCGCTGACAGTGAGCAATGAGTGCTGCAGCGTCTCTCGAGAGGTTCCCGGTGCCGTCCACGCTGGGTAGGTCGAATGAACTAAGTGAAACCGTCGAGTCGTTCCACACCGAGAGAAGTTGGTCCCACGATGAAGCTGCGTGCCACGCTCCGTGAACGAGAACGAGATTGACGCTGCGAGAGTCGGTCACTTTTCGCACGTTAGACGGGGCTTTGTAGAATAGATGAATGGCAAGGCCTTTTGACGTCGTCGCGTTGGAATCAAAGTGGCAAGAACGGTGGCGCGACCTCGGGATTTACGAAGTAAATAACGATGATCCGCGCGAGCGTTTCTACGCCTTGTGCATGTATCCCTACCCTTCGGGCGTGGCGCACCAGGGCCACGTGCGCAATTACACCTTCGGTGATCTAGTGGTGCGTTATCAGACCATGCGAGGAAAAGCCGTTCTCAGCCCGTTCGGTTTTGACTCATTTGGACTTCCGGCCGAGAACGCGGCCATCAAAGCGGGCAGCCACCCGCGTCCTTTTACCGAAGCCCGAATAATTGAGTTAAGAACGTCGGTGCAAAAACTCGGCGCGGTCTATGACTGGCGTCGAGAGATCAGTAGCCACGAGGCCGAGTACATCAAATGTTCTCAGTTCCTCTTTCTCAAGATGTTTGAAGCGGGCTTGGCCTATCGCGCACAAGCTCCCGTTAACTGGTGCCCCGGATGCGCAACCGTGCTCGCCAACGAACAGGTTCTCGCAGACGGTACGTGCGAACGCTCCGGTGATTTGGTGGAGCGAAAAGATCTGGAGCAGTGGTTCCTCGCGATCACCAAATATGCCGATGAGTTGCTGAGTGACGTGGACGCGCTGCAGTGGCCCGAACGGGTCAAGTCAATGCAACGCAACTGGATCGGGCGAAGCGAGGGAGTGGAGTTCTCACTGGCGTTCGCTGACGGTTCCGGTCGCGCACTGAGAGTGTTCACGACGCGACCCGACACCGGATTCGGGGTCACGTACGCAGTTGTTGCACCCGAACATCATCTACTCGAGGCCTTAACGACGAGCGAACACGAAGTTGCGGTCAGTGAACTGGTCCAGCGCGCGCGTAACTCGAGCGAACTGGAGCGCACGTCCTCGTCAGACTCGGGCGTGGGCCTCGACAAGCGCGGAGCGTTCACGGGCAGTTTTGTCGTCAATCCCTTTTCGGGCGACGAGGTTCCCGTGTACGTAGCCGACTACGTGCTCGGCACCTACGGCACCGGAGCCATCATGGCGGTGCCGGCCGAAGATGAGCGCGATTTTGCTTTCGCCGCCGTGCACGGACTGCCCGTTGTTCGAACTGTTGCCCCGCCCGAAGCGTTCGACGGCGGCGCCTACAGCGGTGACGGCGTCAAAATAAATTCCGGTTTCATGGACGGATTAGACGTTGCGAGCGCCAAAATAGCCGCGAGTGAGTTTCTCGTGGGACACGGCGACGGCAGTTCGACGGTGAACTATCGCCTGCGCGATTGGCTCGTCTCGCGTCAACGTTTCTGGGGATGCCCGATACCAATTATTTACTGCTCGTCCTGTGGCATCGTGCCGGTGCCTTACGAACAACTCCCGGTCCTCGCTCCCGATGACGTCACCATGGACTCCAGTGGTCAATCACCGCTCGCGAGTCACGACGGATTTAGAAACGCCACCTGTCCCACGTGCGACGAACCCGCACGACGCGAGACCGACACCCTCGACACCTTTTTTGACTCGTCCTGGTACTACCTGCGCTTTACGGACCCGAACAATCAGCAACGACCCTTTGATCCCGAGATCGCCGCGTCGTGGATGCCCGTTGATCAGTACATCGGGGGAGTCGAACACGCGATCTTGCACCTGTTGTACGCGCGTTTTTTCATGAAGGCGATGATTGATATTGGCGTCGCGCCGGGCCTCGAACGTGAGCCGTTTAAGCGACTGTTCACCCAGGGAATGATTCGCATGGACGGCTCCAAAATGAGCAAGTCCAAGGGCAACTTGGTGGCGCCGGAGGCTTTTTACCAAACCGTCGGTGCCGACGGACTTCGCCTCTTTCACCTCTTCGTGGGGCCACCGACCGATGACTTTGATTGGACCGATCAGTCCAAAGAAGCCATCGACGGCTGCGGTCGTTTCCTCGACCGTCTCTTCCGCGTCGCGACGTTAGACAACATCACACTGCGAACTGACCACGACGAGAGTGACGACGCGATCCGTCGAGCTGTCCATCGAACTATTGCCAAGGTGAGCTCAGACCTCGAACAGTGGAGTTACAACACCGCGGTGGCCGCACTCATGGAGCTTCTCAATACGGTGGGCAAGTGGGCACGCGACGAGCGTGGTGCAAACGAAGAGACTTTGAACGAAGCCGTCGACGCTTTGTTGTTGCTGCTCGCGCCGATGGCGCCGCATCTGTCGGCCGAACTGTGGAGCCAGCGTCACGGCGAGAGTTCGCTCGTACACACCCAGCACTGGCCGATCGCTGACCCGGAACTGCTGCGTGAAGAGTTGGTCACGATGGTCGTGCAGGTCGCGGGCAAACTTAAAGCCCGCATCGACGTCGCACCCTCGATCAGCGAACAGGACGCGATTGCGGCGGCGCTGAGCGATCCGGCCGTTGCTTCGCTTTTGGCTGGAGCCACTCCGAGTCGCATCGTGGCGAAGGTGCCGCGGATGGTGAATATCGTCCCGTGAAAAAAATCGGACCACCAACTGGTTCCCGAGACGTGTTGGTAACCGTGGTGGCGCCGAGATTTGACCGGCCGGAAGTAGAGATCCGCGCATCGACGCGTCGAACTAAAACGGGCAATGCGCATTGGTCCGGCAGCCGCATCATCGTGCAGATTCCCGCGCGCATGCGGGGTCGGGTTCGCGACCAGTTCGTCGACGACCTCGTCGAAAGACTCATGAGCCAACGGCCGGGAACTCTCGGACATGACGCGGCGCTGCAGGAGCGAGCGGTGACGTTGGCTGAGCTCTACAACGACGGCGTCGAGCCGGCGTCGGTTCGCTGGGTGAACAATCAGCGCCAACGATGGGCGTCGTGCTCACCGGCGACGAAAGAGATTCGCGTATCGAGTCGACTGCGTCAGTGTCCCGACTGGGTCATTGACGCCGTGTTGGTGCACGAGTTAGCTCACCTGCAAGAGATTGATCACTCGACTGCGTTTTATGCCATCTCGGATCGACACCCGCGCCAGCGAGAGTGTGCACTGTTTCTCGAGGGCTACGCACTCGGGCTCGGACTGCGTGACGAAGACGGTGACGAGAGCGACGTCGAGTTCTAGCTTGCTTCGCCTCGCAAGAACCGTTCCAGCTCGGCGGCCAACTCGTCACCACTCGGCAACTCGGCGCCGAGTGACGTTCCTTCAACTTCGTCCGCGGACGTTTCGAGGCTGTGGACCATCATCGCGTGCTCGGGATTGTTGGTTACGAGTTCGTCAACTCTGAGGCGCGCTTCGTCGGCCGCTGCGCGCAGTGGCGAGGCATCAATTGTTAGTCCGGTCACGGCGGCCAGTGAATCGAGCAACGCGGCTGACGCCTGCGGATACGGCATCGACGCTACGTAGTGCGGCACGCGTGCCCACAGGGTCATGACCGGAGTCTCGGCTTCGGCGAATCCCATTTCCAGCGCGGACATGATTCCCGCAGGAACTTCCAGTTCGCCTTCGACGGAGCCAACGCGCTCCAACAGATCTCGGCTGGACTCGGGGGCTGTTCCAATCACTCGCACCGGGCGAGTGTGCGGCGTAGGCGCGGGAAAAGCGCCCAGTCCAATCACCAGACGGGTGTCGTATCGTTCGGCGACCTCCGTCACGAGGTCAATAAAGTCGCTCCAGTGAAAGTCGGGCTCGGGACCAACGAGAACCAGCACGTCCGCGCCGTCACCGTCAGTTCCGTAAAGGATCTGGATCTCGGGCCAGGTGAGTTCCGTGGTCACGCCGTTGACAATCCTCACGACCGGACGCCGTGCGCGCTGGTCGATGAAGAACTCCGTGTCGAAGGTCGCCAGTAACTCCGGATGCAGTGCATCAACGAGCGTGCTCATTGCCGCACTGGCGCCGAGACCCGCATCAATCCAACCCTCTAAGCACACAATGAGCACCGGCTCGTGTAGCGGAGGATCCGACAGAAAGAGCATTCTCTGAAAGGACTCTTCTTCCATTAGCCCTTCTCCAAGGTGCGCTTCGCGGTTTCGGCGAGCATTGCTATTTGCTTCGGATACTCCGACACTGAACCCTGGTCCCCACCGGCCGCACCGGCGCTGTAGCGAGCGAACACTCCTTGCAAAATGCACGCAAGCTTCCAGTAACCAAAGGCCTGATAAAAGTTGACGTTGCTTATATCGAGTGAACTGTGCGAGCTGTAGGCATCGAGAACCTGTTGGCGAGTGTAAAAACCGTTCGCGGTGGTCGGCGATGTACCGAGCAGTGCCGTCGCACCGTCACTGGCTTCATTCCAGTAGACGAGCAACAGTCCCACGTCGGCCATGGGATCGCCCAGAGTGCAGATCTCCCAGTCCAAGATTGCTTTGACCTTGCCGTGCTCATCGAGCACGGTGTTGTCGAGTCGGTAGTCACCGTGTACGACCGACACCTTTTGCTGGGTGGGAATCGACGTGGCCAGTTGGTCGCCCACCGCTTCGACGAGACCGCCGTGGTCCACTCCCGGCACCGTCATCTGCTCGTACTGAGTTCGCCAACGGCGAAGTTGACGTTCGATGTAACCGTCGTGTCGCGCTAGGTCGCCGAGTCCGGCTTCATTAACGTCCACGTCGTGCAGCTGGGCCAATGTGGCGGCGAGATTTTCTCCAATGGCGCCACGCTCGCTCTCGGCGAAGGCTTCTTCGGCCTGCGGGCGGTCGCGAAGAATGGCGCCGTCAACGAACTCCATGACGTAAAAGGGTCGCTCGTTAACCGCTTCATCTCGACAGAGTCCGAGCGGCGTTGCCGTTGGAATCCCGAGAGGATGCAGAGCAGAAATCACGGTGAACTCGCGCACCATGTCGTGAGCGGTAGGTAGAACATGACTCACGGGTGGGCGACGAAGTGCAAACTCTCGATCGTTCGCGTCAGTAACTTTGTAGGTCAAATTACTTCGACCGCCGGCAATAAGTTCGAAGCGAAGCGGAGCGGTCGCGCCCACTTCATTGACCATCCACGTCGTTACCGCGTCGACGTTGATTCCCACCACGGTGCTGCTCATACGGTCGAAGACTAGTGCCAATTCGAGGACCCATTTTGATGTCAGTGAGCGCCGATAGGCTCGCGATTGTGAGTGAGGTGAACGACCAAAATTTTGCCACGGCGGTCATTGAGCGCTCGCGCTCGGTAGTGGTGGTCGTGGACCTTTGGGCGACGTGGTGCGAACCGTGCAAGACGCTCGGGCCAATTCTTGAAAAAGTCGTGGGCGAAACCAACGGAGCGGTGGAACTCGCCAAGGTGGATATTGACACCAGTCCGCGTATTGCTGAAATGTTCCAGGTCCAGTCCATTCCGGCGGTTTTTGCCCTAAAGGACGGCAAGATTATCGACACGTTCACCGGCGCGCTACCCGAACGTGAGGTTCGCGCATTCATTGAGAAACTCGCGCCCGGAGCCAGCGAAGTAGATCAGCTCGTGGCCGCGGGTGATGAAGCGTCGCTGCGCGCAGCGCTGGAAAAAGACTCGACCAACCTCGACGCGGCGGCGGCACTCGGCGACCTGCTGGTTTCCAGCGAGCGTGCGAGCGAGGCGATTGAACTTCTCACTCCGTTTGGCAATGTTCTCGCCGCAAAAACGGTGTTGGCTCGCGCTCGCTTATCAATTAGCGGTGTCTCCATCGACGGCGACGTCGATCTCACGTTGGAGCACCTGCTCGAACAGGCCGGTACCGACGAAAGTGCGAAGGCCAATCTTCTCGAAATGCTCGACGCCCTCGGCCCGAGTGATCCGCGTTACGTGGCCTACCGCCGGCGTCTCGCGAGTCGTCTCTACTAGTGGAGCCCTACCGGGCGAGTGGCGCACTCACGTTTCGACTCGGCGAGCGCTCCTACGACCTCAGCCGACGGGCGCTGGTCATGGGGATCCTCAATCGAACCCGGGACTCTTTTTTTGCTCCCGCGGCCACCTTCGACCTCGACGCTCTGCTCGTGCGCGCACAACAGTTGGTCAATGAGGGTGCGGACGTGTTGGACGTCGGAGGAGTAAAGGCCGGTCCCGGTGACGAGGTCAACGAACTCGAAGAGATCGAGCGCATCGTGCCCGCGATCAGAGAACTGCACCAACGATTTGAAATTCCCATCAGTATCGATACGTGGCGCTCGGCAGTTGCTGAAGCGGCGTTCGCGGAGGGCGCCGTGCTCGGCAACGACATCAGCGGGTTCGCTGACCCCCACTATCTGAGCGTCGCAGCCCGCGCGGGTGCGTCGGTCGTGGCGACCCATATACGGCTCCAACCTCGCGTGGCGGACCCCACTCCTCACTACGACAACGTGACGACCTCGGTCACTCAGTTTTTATTAGAGCGTCGCGCCCGCGCACTGACGGCGGGCATTGGTGCCGAGTGCATTGTGCTGGACGCCGGACTGGATCTCGGAAAGACCGCGGCGCACTCGGTCCAACTACTTCGAAGCTCTGCCCAACTCGCCGCGCTCGGATCGCCGCTACTTCTCTCGGCCAGCAACAAGACGTTTCTCGGGACGATGTTTAACTTGGAGGTCACGGATCGTCGTGAAGCGTCACTCGCGGCGACGTCGCTCGGGATTGTTGGCGGCTGTCGCATCATTCGCGCGCACGACGTGGCGGGGACGGTTCGTGTTCGCGACGCCCTGAGCGCCCTCGAAGAGGCACGTTCATGAGTGACAACGTCGTTGCGGTTGTGGGAAACGATCCCTCGGTCGTCAATGACGCCGTGCACGAACTCATCAGTGAACTTCTGGAGGGAATCGATCCCGCAATCGCCCTGGAAGATTTCACAGTCGGCACCGACAACTCCGACGACGGTTCTTCCTCCGTGATCTCTCGGGTGCTCGACGCCCTTAATACCCCGCCCTTCTTGGTCGAGCGGCGTTTGGTGGTGCTGCGCGAAGTGGGATCACTCAATGCGGAGGACACGGAGAACCTGGTCGCGTGGGCGCAGTCGCCAACGCCGGGGGTGTGGCTCATTGCTGCGAGTTCCTCGGGGCGCGGGGGAGCGAAGTTGCTGAAGTGCGCTTCACGAACCGAGGACGTAAAGGTGGGCTCGCGCCTGCAGGATCGACAAGGTTTCGTTCTCGAACGTTTTGCGGCGCACTCACTGAAGGCCACCGGCGCCGTGGCGCAAAAGGTCGCCGAACGTTTGGGCGACGACGTGTCGAGAGTGGACTCTTTAGCTCGAACGCTGTACGCGGTCTATGGACCGGTCAGTGTGAACTTCGAACAGATCGAGAGCTACTTAGGTGAAGCCGGGGGAGTGCCCGAATGGGACTTGACCGACGCCATTGATCAAGGCCAGGTCTCTATGGCCCTCGCGACGGCGCGGCGCATGCTCGATTCCAACGATCGCGTCGGAGTTCAAATCACGGGAATCCTGCAACGTCACTATCTGAAGATGGCGCGTCTCGATGGCAGTGGCGCCACCAGTGGCGAACAGGCGGCCGCGATCATTGGCGGACACAGTTTTCCGGCACAAAAACTGGTTCGCAGTGCGCGCACGCTGGGTTCGAGTCGAATTGGACAGTGCCTGTCGCTGGTTGCCCAAGCGGACCAAGACCTAAAAGGCGCGGTCTATTTCGGTGCCAAACGTGACGATGACGTGGATCAGACCGATCTCACGGTGATTGAGGTACTGGTAGCACGCCTCGCCAAAATGGCCGAAGCGGCGAGGCGCAGCTAGTTAGGCGTTTTCGCGCAGCGCGTTAATGCGCTTCATCAAGCCGCTCTTGCGATTAGCGGCTTGGTTCTTGTGAATGACTCCCTGTGAGGCAGCCATGTCAATTCGCTTGACCGCTAAGCGCAGAGCGCTCTCGGAGTTTTCGGTGCTCGCGGCCGCTACGGCGTTCTTCGTGCGAGTACGTAGTTCACTCTTGACGGCCTTATTGCGCGCACGGGCCAACTCGTTGGTACGGTTGCGCTTGATCTGGCTCTTGATATTGGCCACGAAAAGTCCTCGTTCGTCTCACGCCGAAACTCTGCGGCGGGCTGGTAAAGGCTAGCAGAGCGCTCGGGGCCACCCACTCAGCGATTACGCGCTAATTCTCGGCGGTAGCCTGAACGTACCGTGGCGCGTTCATCAGTTCCTATCGACCCGTCGAAAATTCGCAATTTTTCTATTATTTCCCACGTCGATCACGGTAAGTCCACGCTGTCGGACCGGATCTTAGAGATCACCGGAGCCGTGGATCCGCGCCTGATGCGCGAACAGTATCTGGACTCCATGGACATTGAGCGTGAGCGCGGTATCACGATCAAGGCTCAGAACGTTCGCGTGCACTTCGAAGATCACATCTTGCAGTTGATTGACACCCCCGGCCACGTGGACTTTGGCTACGAGGTCTCACGCTCGCTCGCTGCGTGCGAAGGAGCGGTGCTGCTCGTGGACGCGAGTCAGGGCATTCAGGCCCAAACCTTGGCCAACTGTTACCAGGCGCTGGAAAACGACCTGGAGATCGTGGCGGTACTGAACAAGATCGATCTGCCCGCCGCGGACCCCGAACGGTGCAAGGACGAGTTGGACCGCGTGCTGGGACTGCCGAGTGAGTCAATTCTTTCCATTTCGGCTAAGACCGGTGAAGGAGTACCGGACCTCCTGCGAGCGATCATTCAGCGGATCCCCGCACCGCTCGGTGACGCGAACGCGCCACTTCGCGCGCTGATCTTTGACTCGATCTACGACCAGTACCGCGGCGTGATTTCGTCGATTCGAGTCATGGACGGAACGCTGCACTCGTCGACGAAGATTCGCATGATGCAGGCGCGCGCCAATCACGACGTTGAAGAGATCGGCATACGCACCCCGGTACCGGTGCCAACGGATCGCCTCGGACCCGGCGAAGTGGGATACCTCATCGCGGGAATTAAAGAGGTCGCCTCCGCGCGTTCGGGCGAGACCGTCACTGAAGCAACAAAACCCGCGAGTGAGCCCCTCGACGGATACCGCGATCCCAAGCCCATGGTCTTTTGCGGAATCTTTCCGATCGACGGCGACGACCTAGCGGACCTTCGTGACTCGCTGGACAAATTGAAACTGAATGACGCGTCGATTACCTATGAACCCGAAAGCTCAGCCGCCCTCGGATTTGGATTTCGTTGCGGTTTTCTCGGACTGTTGCACATGGAAATTGTGCGCGAGCGATTAGAGCGCGAGTTCAATCTGGCCCTCATTGCGACCGCACCGTCGGTGGTCTATCGCGCCTTTCTCACCGACGGCAGCGAACTGAGAGTGGACAACCCGAGTGATCTACCCGATCCGAGCAAATTGGATCACATTGACGAACCGTTGCTCGACATCTCGATCCTCACGCCGGTTGAGTATCTCGGAACGGTTATGGAACTGTGCCAGAACCGCCGCGCCGACATGAAAAAAATGGAGTACCTCTCCACCGAACGCGTGGAGCTTCGTTACACCATTCCCCTCGCTGAGGTGGTCATTGACTTCTTTGATGCACTGAAGAGTCGCACGAAGGGCTACGCGAGTTTGGACTACGAGGCGAGTGGTTATCAAACGAGCCAACTCGTAAAAGTGGATCTGCTGATTAATCACGCGTCGGTCGACGCCTTTTCGACCATCGTTCATCGCAGCAACGCCGAACTGTACGGAAGAAAGATGGCCGAGCGGTTGCGCGAACTGATTCCGCGCCAAATGTTTGACGTGCCCATCCAGGCGGCCATTGGGGGAAGGGTCATTGCCCGCGAGACCGTCAAGGCTCGCCGCAAGGACGTACTCGCCAAGTGTTACGGGGGCGACATCACCCGAAAGCGAAAACTGCTGGAGAAGCAGAAGGAGGGCAAAAAGCGCATGAAGAACATTGGCCGCGTTGAAGTCCCTCAAGAGGCGTTTGTCGCAGCCCTAAAACTCGAGGATTAGTTCCACCCAGGGTCGCGCAGCACCCGAAATTGCGGGCGCATCTCGCCGCGGGGCCATTGGCACTCATTACAATTGACTGCTAACAAGGAGTCCCATGGCCCGCAAGCCCGCCAACGTGAGTACCCCCGCGCCACGCCCGGCGCCGGTGCTCGACGCGCGCAAGGCCGCCATTTTGGACGCCGTGGTCAACGAACACATCGACACCGCCCAGCCAGTGGGCTCCGGATCGGTCGCGGCCAATCACAGCGTCGCTGTTTCTCCCGCAACGGTGCGCAGTGAAATGGTCGCCCTCGAGCGTGAGGGAATGTTGACGCAACCGCACACCTCGGCTGGTCGCATTCCGACCGATCGTGGATATCGCTACTTTGTTGATCACCTCCAGCGCGGAGTACTGCAGCCGGCTCAACAGGCCGAAATCGGTCAGTTCTTTTCCTCGGTGCGCGGAGAGCTGGAAGATGTCTTAGAGCAGACCTCCGCTTTGTTATCGCGACTGACCAAATACACCTCGGTCGTCGTTGGTCCGAGCCACGCGCGAGCAACAGTTCGCTCGGCGCAGATTGTGGATTTTGGGGCCCGGCGAATCTTGGTCGTTGGAGTATTGAGCGACGGCGCCGTTGAAAAGCGGACCATTGATTTGGACGAGGACGTCAGCCCCCTCGATGTGTCCGAAGCCTCGGTCCAACTGCAAGCACTGCTGGTCGGAGCATCGCTCGATCAGCGCATTGAGCTTCCGTCACGACAGACCGCAGTGGCGCAGTTGGTGCGCATTGGCGCCGGTGCGCTGATGACGGGCTCCACCAGTGTGGACGGCGATCGGGTATTTATTGGCGGGTCCTCCAAAATTGCGGAAAGCTTTGACGCGGTGGACACGGTGCGCAGCGTGCTCGGGATCTTGGAACAAGAGCTCGTCGTCGTGACCTTGATGCAAGACATCATGGACCAGGGCCTGTCGGTGGCGATTGGCTCCGAACACGGGTACCAATCACTCTCTGCGTGTGCGGTCGTGGTTGCTCCGGTCAACATTGACGGAGTCCAAGCCGGCGCGGTGGGACTACTTGGTCCCACACGAATGAACTACCGCGAAGCATTGGCAGCGGCGCACATGGTGTCGCAGCACTTGACGGATCGACTCGAATCCAATGAGGCGTCCCGTGGCTAGTAGCACCGACCTCTACGCGCTACTGGGCGTTGAATCCACCGCCAGCGCGGACGAGATCAAACGTTCCTACCGTCGTCTCGCGCGCGAGCTTCACCCCGACGCGAACCCCGGCGATCCGAGCACCGAGGCCAAATTCAAAGAGGTCTCCCAGGCGTACGAGATTCTCTCGGACCCCGAACGCCGCGAGAACTACGACCGCTTCGGTACCGCGGGATTCGAAGGCGGTTTTGCACCCGGTTCGGTGCAGGACATCTTCGACATGTTCTTTGGTTCCATGGGCAACCAGGGTGGACCTCGTCGTCGCGGTCCCCAAAGTGGCCCCGACGCCGAACTCGTCGTGGACATCACTCTCGAAGACGCGGCCTTTGGCGTGACGCGCGACGTCGACGTGACGTTGCCGGTGCGCTGTGAAACCTGTGACGGACGCGGGAGTGCGCAAGGAACGACTCCTTTTGCGTGCGACGAATGTCACGGCACCGGGGAAGTTCGTCGCGTGCGCAACTCCTTTTTGGGCCAGATGATGACGACGTCGACGTGCCCGTTGTGTCGGGGCATGGGAGAGATCATCGCCACGCCGTGTGAGACCTGTCGAGGAGACGGACGCCAAAACGCTCAGCGAACCTTGAACGTCGAAATACCCGCTGGTGTTGAAAACGGATCGACCATGCGTCTGGTTGAACGCGGGCCGGCCGGACCTCGCGGCGGACCCAACGGCACGCTCTACGTGCATCTACGCGTGAGCGCGGACGATCGCTTTGAACGTGAGGGTGACGATCTGCACCACTTCGCGCACGTCAGCTTCACTCAAGCAACTCTCGGTGCCACGATTGAAGTTCCCACGCTGCGCGATTCAGCGAGTGTGGACGTCGAAGCAGGGTCCCAACCTGGTTCGGTGGTTCTAGTGCGCAACGAAGGTGTGCATCACCTGCGCGGACGCGGTCGCGGGGACCTGTTGGTGCACCTCATCGTGGATGTTCCGACTGAACTCGACGACACGAGCGAACGGCTACTTCGTGAACTGGCTGCTCACCACGGTGAGCAGGTCAACGAAGCTCATCACGGACTTTTGTCGAGGTTGCGCGGCGCGAAAAAGTGAGTCGTTTGGAGTTCGCGCGTCGCGTGGATGCGCTCGCACAGTTTCGCGTCGCTGACGTGTCGAAACCGCAACTCGCCAGCGACGACGCTCACCATCTATTGAAGGTCCTTCGTGCACGTGAGGACGAGGAACTGGTCGTTACGAACGGGCAGGGTTCGTGGGCGTTCGCTCGGGTTCGCGGAGCAAGCATCGCTCGAGTGAGTGACGTTTCATTCGACGAGGCGGACGAGCCGGTGACGCTCTATCTCTCGCCACTAAAAGGCGACCGCGACGATTGGGCGGTAGCCAAAGCCACCGAGCTCGGCGTCAACGTCATAGTTCCGCTGTTGGCGCAGCGCGTGGTACTGAAGTGGACCGCCGCGCGCGCCGAGAAGTTCCTGGCTCGCTGGCGCCGCGTGGCGGCCGAGGCGAACGGTCAGTGCCGGCGAACCTACGACGTGACGGTGAGCGAACCCTGTTTGGTCAGTGACGTCCCCCTTGACGTCGCGGTGACTCAGTTCGAAGGAAGCGGCTCGCTCGGCGCCGTTCGAGCACTCGCCGTTGGCCCCGAGGGGGGATGGGCTGACGACGAATGGGCGCCGACCCGTACGCGAATCGGGCTCGGTGAAACGGTCTTGCGGGCCGAAACGGCGGCCTTAGTCGCCGCCACACTTCTCGTTAGTTCTCGCAGCGGTTGGCCTCGCCACACGGGGGAGGACAAAAATGGGTCATGATATGAGGGCACATGAGTGACTGCCTGTTTTGCCAGATCGTTGCTGGAACGATTCCCTCCACTCGAGTTGCCGAGTCTGAGAACGCGCTCGCGTTTAATGACGTCGCTCCGCACGCCAAAGTCCACGTGCTCGTCGTACCAAAGACCCACGTCGAAAGCGCGAATCAACTCGACGAAACCAACGCCTCCGTATTGGGCGAGATGGTGCTGCTCGCCCAACAGGTCGCTCAGGTGACGGGCGTGCGCGAAAGTGGGTACCGCCTCGTCATGAATGTCGGCGCTGACGCAATGATGTCCGTGGCGCATCTTCACCTGCACGTCCTCGGCGGTCAAGCCCTGAGCGGACGACTCGGATGAGTATCGACGATTCGCCCGCGAGTGACCTGCGCGTCACGACGCACGTCAAAAATACGAGACTCCTAACGGGACTGCTCGGAACGAGAGACGAAAACCTCCGCGTCATTGAACGTGCTTATCCCCAGTCGCAGATTCGTGTTCAGGGCAATGAGATTTCGGTCACCGGTCCCGACGCGGCCACGGTTCTGCGGCTCTTTGACGAATTGGTGCTCATCCTCGAAAGCGGACAGAACCTCGACGCCACAAAAATCTCACGGACCGTGGACATGGTGGCAGACAATCTTCGACCGAGTGAAGTTCTCGCTCACGAAGTTGTTCGTGGCGTGAAGGGCAAATCAGTTCGTCCCTCCACGGCCGGACAAAAGCGCTACACCGACGCCATTGAGAGTTCGATCATTACCTTTGGCATTGGTCCCGCCGGAACCGGCAAGAGCTACCTCGCCGTGGCCGCCGCGGTTCAGGCTCTGCATCGTCGCCAGGTCAATCGCATTGTTCTCACGCGACCGGCGGTTGAAGCGGGCGAGCACCTCGGTTTTCTTCCGGGCGACTTGATGGCCAAAGTCGACCCGTACCTTCGACCCCTTTACGACGCGCTCTACGACATGGTCGGTCCCGACGGTGCTCAGCGATTAATTGAAAAAGGCACGATTGAAGTTGCACCCCTCGCCTTCATGCGCGGACGAACGCTCAACGACGCCTTCATTATTCTCGACGAAGCCCAAAACACCACGCCGGAGCAGATGAAGATGTTTTTGACCCGCATTGGCTTTGGATCGAAGTGCGTTGTGACCGGTGACGTCACCCAAGTCGACCTGGGCGGTGGTCGCAGCGGTCTGCCGGGGCTGGAAAAAATCTTGACCGGTATCGACGGCATCAGCTTTGTTCATTTGGGTTCACGCGACGTGGTGCGTCACCGCATCGTGGCCGACATTGTCGCGGCGTACGAGAGCGTGACACCGTGAGCATTGATATCTTCGCGGCCGACGAACAAAGCGACGTTACGATCGATCTCGTTCGCTGGAGCGAGTTGGCCCGCGCCGCCCTCGACGAAGAAGGCGTTCGCGGCGCCGCCGAAGTGTCGCTAATTTTTGCCGATGAAGTTTCTATGGCCGAACTCAACCTTCAGTTCATGGGAAAAAGCGGACCGACCGATGTACTCAGTTTTCCGATTGACGACGAACCGGCTCCGACGGGTCGAGTTCCTGATTCTGGAGGGACCGGCCCCGGCGATGCGCCGGAGTTGGAGATCCCTCAGTTGGTCGGCGACATTGTGATCTGTCCGCTCGTTGCGCGCGCTAACGCTGCGGAACACGAATGCTCGCTCGACGACGAGTTAGCGCTCCTGGTTGTCCACGGCGTCTTGCACCTTCTCGGCTGGGACCACGAAGTTGACTCCGAGGCCGAGGCAATGGAGGCCCGCGAAGCCCAGCTGCTCGCGCGCCATTACACCAAGGTGTCCTCATGATTAGCGCAGTGCACTGGAGTTCGACCGACTACTACCTCGCCATTACGGTCGGTGTTTTGTTGATGGCGTCCGGTTTTTTTGCGCTCGCTGAGACCTCACTGGTTCGCATGACTCGCACGCGCGCCGCGTCTCTCAAAGATGATGGCCACCGCGGCGCGAGTTCACTCGTTCGACTCGTCGAGTCGCCCGACCGCTTCCTCAACCCGTTACTTCTGTTGATCTTGATCTGCCAGTTGGTGTCGGCGACTTTGGTGGGTGTGCTCGCGAGCCACCTTCTCGGAACGGCGGGTCTCATTGTCGCAACGGTCTTTGAAGTGGTGGTCATCTTTGTCGTCTTTGAGGCAATCCCGAAGAACTACGCCGTTCACTACGTGGACCGTTCGGCAATGTTGGCCGCCCCAATCGTCGAAGCGCTACTTCGCTTTTGGCCCATCAAATGGATCTCGAGCATTCTGTTGTCCATTGCTAAGGCGGTGCTTCGACCGCTCGGAGTTTCGGACAGTTTTCAAAAAGTCACGGAGTCCGAAATCTTGGCCATGGCCGACGTTGCGGTGGGAGACCTCGCGATTGAAGAGACCGAACGCGACTTCATTCACTCGGTGATTGAGTTCGGCGACACCATCGTTCGCGAAGTGATGGTGCCACGCATCGACATGGTTGACGTGTCTCACGACGAGACCATTGAGACCGCCTTCGAACGCGCGGTGACCTCGGGACGAAGCCGACTTCCGGTACTGGGCGAGAGCGTCGACGACGTGATCGGCGTCGTGAACTTGCGCTACCTCGCCAAGCTCATTGCCGAAGAACACGGTTCATCTCTCGTAGGCGATCACCTCCTTGCGGCGCACTTCGTGCCCGAGACCAAGAAAGTCTCCTCACTCATTGGGGAGTTTCGCCGACGCAAAAGTCACCTCTTCATCGTCGTTGATGAGTACGGCGGAACGGCCGGGCTCATTACCCTCGAAGACGTGCTCGAAGAACTCGTTGGTGAGATTGCTGACGAATCGGACCTTCACGAAACCGACGAGGACGATTCGGCCACGCACCGTGGTGGCGAGTTGATCGTGTCGGGCCGGCTCAATATTGATGACGCTGACGAACAGTACGGACTCAATTTGCCGAAGGGCGGTTGGGACACGGTTGGCGGAATGGTCCTCGATCTCGCGGGCGGCGTGCCCGACGTCAACGCCAGTTTTGATTCCGAGCACTACCGCTTCACGGTCAAGCGAGTCGACGGACGCCGCATTGAAGAGGTTCTCGTAGAGTCGCGAAACGAGCACTCGTGACGCGTTGCGGCTTTGCCACCATCATTGGACGTCCGAACGTTGGAAAGTCGACGTTGCTCAATCAGGTAGTCGGTGAAAAAGTGTCGATTACCTCGTCGTCACCGAATACAACTCGTCACGCCATTCGCGGCATCGTGACCGAAGGTGACGTTCAAATAATTTTTGTCGATACCCCCGGACTTCACCGACCAAAAACGACTCTCGGAGGTCGTCTCAATCACACTGCACGTTCCGCCGCCGACGATGTCGACGTCGTGATGGCGATGATTGACGCCAGCGCACCAATTGGCCCCGGCGACCGCATGGTTATTTCAACGATGCTCGACAGTTGTTGGCACCCCCAAGGACCTCGACCGATCGTCATCGTGAACAAGATGGACCGAACGTCAAAGACCGCCGTTGCCGCCCAACTGCTCGCCGTTCACCGGGTCACTGAAGAGTTGGCCAATGAGGCCGGACACGCCAGCGTGCTCGAACGGGTTGAGTACTTTCCCATTTCGGCCAAGGACGGCGACGGGATTGAGGTTTTGGTCAATTCGGTGCGCGTTTCCATGCCTGATAGTCCCTTCCTGTTCCCCGAAGATGAACTTTCTGATGTGCCTGAAGCCATGCATATTGCTGAGCTCGTGCGCGAACAACTGGTTCGTAAAACCCGCGAAGAGTTGCCGCACTCGATTCACTGTCGCGTTGTTGAGTACGAGTGGCCGCACATCACCGTTGAAATCTTGGTGGAGCGCGAGAGTCAAAAGGGAATGGTTATTGGCAAGGGCGGCACACTGCTCAAAGACGTGGGCATCGCTGCTCGCCGCCAACTGCCCGAAGGATGCTTCCTCGAACTGCGCGTGCGAGTGGAGCCCGGTTGGCAAAAGCGCGACGATATTTTGGACCGACTCGGCTACTGATGGACTTTGATCTGCGCGCTATTGCGATCGTCAGATCAAGTCGCAGTGAACTTCTTGATGACCACTGGGACAAAGAGAGCACGTCGCTGGAGTTGATTGATGGGGTCAGCAGCGACGCACTCATCGGCCTGGATCAGTTTTCGCACGTGGAAGTGATCTGCGTCGCGCACCGCGCCAGTGACGTGCCACCGGGTCCCTGGGTGCGACGCCCCCGAGGCAACCCGCAGTGGCCCGAGATGGGTGTGTTTGCCCAGCGCAACAAGGATCGACCGAATCGACTGTTGGTATCAACGGCGCGCATTATTTCAATCCACGAACGTTCCCTCGTTCTGGAAGGACTCGACGCCGTTGACGGCACGCCCGTACTTGACATCAAGCCCGTTTTTAGCTGGGGCGGTCCGCGCGGAACGCTGAGAACCCCACAGTGGTCGAGCGAGCTCGGCGAGCAGTACTTCGCCTAGTTCGCGCCGAGCCTGGTCCCTGAGTACGCTGCGCGCATGATTGTCTTCGTTCACGGAGTACCAGAAACCGCTCGCCTGTGGGACCGGGTTCGCGCCGAGCTCAACCAGCAGTCAGTGGCCTTGTCGCTGCCCGGCTTTGGTTGTGAGCGCCCGGAAGGTTTTAGCGCCACCAAAGATGCCTACGTGGACTGGCTTGTCAGCGAACTCGCGAAATTTGATTCTCCGATCGATCTGGTCGGCCACGACTGGGGAGCGTTACTCACCCTTCGAGTCGCGACCGCGTACGGCGAGAATTTGAGAAGTTGGAGTGCGGACGTGGCGAGTGGGCATCACCCCGATTCTCAGTGGCACGACGTGGCCCAAGTGTGGCAAACGCCGGGCGAGGGCGAAGCGTT
The DNA here is from genome assembly GCA_025352305.1 of Actinomycetes bacterium. Taxonomy (GTDB): domain Bacteria; phylum Actinomycetota; class Acidimicrobiia; order Acidimicrobiales; family RAAP-2; genus RAAP-2. Next base: position 4,325 of record JANXTQ010000057.1, on the reverse strand, counting down.
CGTAGAAACTGTCAATAACTCCACACCCGCGGATTGGGCGCCGATTTATGAGGGCTACGGGCTGAACGCTGCCGACGCACTACTGGTCGCGGCCGACATGATTGACCCCGTGATGGGCGGATGCATCTTGGATCTGTACCGCTCAGCTACTCCCAATCTTTTTGCGTCGTGGGGCCATGAACTAAAGCCGACCACCGCGCCGGGAATGGTTCTGCTACCGGAGAATGATCCCTTCACGCACCCCGAGATGTCGCAGTTCATAGCCAACAAACTCAACGCACAAACTCGGGTGCTATCGAACGTCGGTCACTGGTGGGCACTTCAGGATCCGGTGAATGCGGCACGAACAATTTCTGAGTTCGTTGAATCGGTCTAGTTCACCTTCGACAATCATCGTTGCGCCTGCGGTTGAACCTACGTCGCAGGCCAGCCAGATGGCTTTTCAATTAGGCGTCGTGCTCGGCAGTGATGGCGCGCAGAAACCCAAGAACGTCAACTTTATTTCGGGTTCGACGCATGGGGGGAAGTCGGTTAAGTAGACGGCTGCGGTATCCCGCGGTGGCGAGACGGGTGTCCAGCACCGCCACGACGCCGAGGTCAGTGCTCGAACGAATGAGGCGCCCCACTCCTTGAGCGAGCAACATTGCGGCGCGCGGAACGTCAACTTCGTAAAAGGCGCGTTCGCCTGCGCGCTCTCGGCGCGCTTGGCTGAGCGGGTCGTCCGGACGCGAAAACGGCAGTCGGTCGATTGTCACGAGGCTCAGTGAATGACCCGGAACGTCTACGCCCTGCCAGTAACTGGTGACGGCGAACAGGCTGGCCTCCGGCTCGTCGCGAAAACGTTCAATGAGTCGACCACGCGAAAGAGTGTCTTGAATGAGAACGGGTGTCGCAACTCGCTCGCTCACAATGTCGGCCACTCGCTTCATTACCGTTCGATTAGTAAAGAGTGCCAATGTTCGCCCCCCGGCGGCGCTAATTAGGTCGACCAGTTCGTCGGCAATGGCTGCTTCGGCCCCGTCTTCGTTTCTCGACGGCAGGTGTTGGGGAACGTACAACAGGGCGTGTTCGGGGTAGTTAAAGGGGCTGCCCACGCGCAGTTCGTCCGCGAGGCCGCTCAAACCGAGCGCCGAGACAAGGTTGTCGGGAATGGTGGCGCTCGTCAGGATGGCCGTAACGCTGGGCCACAACTCTTGTCGCAGGCGCGGTCCCACATCAACCAGAGACAACTCCAGATCGATCTCCTTATCTCGTTGAGTCAGCCACAACAGCTCGTCGGGGTTCACTGAACGAAGCCGCGTGAGATCGCTCGATAGCTGTTGAGCCGCTGCCAATGTGCGTTGACGGCGCAGATCATCGCCGGCTGCACTCGATGCTCGCAACAAGTCGCCCAGCCGCGTAGTGAGTCGCGTGGCCTCATCTAATAACGCCGTGACCGATTCATTAAGTCCCGTTGTTACTCCGCTCGCGAACTGCAGGTCGAGCGCGCTACTGAGACGATCGGCAAAATCGCCCATGTCGCGAGCCGTAGTGCGATCGTCGCTCGTAAGAACGGTGCGAGCCAGTGTGCCGAGGGCTCTAAAACGTGTGGCGTTAAGTGAGGTGCCGAGCGACTGGGCAAATATGTCCAGCACCTCGTGGGCCTCATCGAAAACAACGAGGTCGTGCTCGGGTAGCAGACCCTGGCCCCCGGCCAGATGAGCGGCGTAGAGGTGGGTATTGACAATGACCACGTCGGATCCCGCGGCAATGTCGCGAGCCTGTTCGGTAAAACAGTTGTTCCCCGAGGGGCACTTGGCCCGGCCGAGACACTCCTGCGCCGAGACCGACAGCTGTCGCCACACCCGCGAGTCGACTTCAAAACTCAGTTCGTCGCGATCGCCCGATGTGGTCGCGTTGGACCAATCGAGCACTCGACGCATTTGGTCCGATACGGACGCGGGCAGATCGTCATCGGCGTCGAGGCTCAGTTGTGCACCGGAACCCGCTTCATTGACGCGTAGGCGACAGAGATAGTTGCCGCGCCCCTTTAGAACTGCCACGCGCAGTCCCTTGGCGTGAGCGGCCACGAGCGGAGCGTCCTTGCTCGCCAGTTGATCCTGGAGATTTTTAGTTGCGGTCGAGATTACGACTCGCCGTCCGGCCAACGAAAGCGGAACGAGGTAGGCCAGCGATTTACCCACGCCGGTGCCGGCTTCGACGACGAGGGATCTGCGACGACTAATCGCGCCCGCCACGGCTCTGACCATCTGTTGTTGCCCGTCGCGACTTTCGCCGCCCCCCGGCAGGTCCTGCGTGACGTCATTCAGCAGCTCGATGGCCCGCTCTTCATCGACCTCAGTAACGTCGTCGTCGAGTGAGATGGACGTACCGGAATCGACGTCAACGTACGGATCGTCCACGTCGGGATCAAATGAACGCATTTCAACGAGGTTACGGGTCCGCGCCCAATAGCGCGGACCGCGAACACCACTAGTTTTGGTCTGTGCCTGATCCGCGGCCCGTGCCGATTCCGACGTCAATTGACCGAACGAAAATACCCCGTCACGTCGCGGTCGTCATGGACGGAAACGGTCGCTGGGCGCAGCGCCAAGGTCTAAAGCGCACCGATGGCCACGCGGCGGGAGAAGAAGCGCTCGTCGACGCCGCATACGGTGCGCTGTCGCTCGGTATTGAGGTGTTCACTGTGTACGCCTTTTCTACGGAGAACTGGCGCCGACCGGTGGACGAGGTTCGCTTTCTCATGAACTTCAATGAATCGCTGCTCAAGCGACGTCAACACGAACTGCACGCGGACGGCGTACGCATGGCCTTTTCGGGACGCCGCGATCGTCGCGTTCCTCGCCGTGTGTTGAGCAACATGCAAGAGGCCGAACAGTTGACGGCGAAGAATAAAAAGATGACGCTCAACATGGCTTTTAACTACGGGGGACGCGCGGAGATTGTGGACGCGGTAAAAAAACTGATCGATGACGGCGTGAGTTCCGCCAAGGTGGACGAACGAGCTATTCGATCGCGGCTCTATCATCCCGAGTTTCCCGACCCGGATCTGGTCATTCGCCCGTCGGGGGAGCACCGCATCTCGAACTACCTGCTGTGGCAGATTGCCTACTCCGAATTGGTATTTAACGACGTACTGTGGCCCGACTTTCGTCGCGAGCATCTTTTTGACGCAATCTTGGAGTACCAACTTCGCGAACGACGATTTGGCGGGCTCGAAACGTGATTCTGACCAAAATAACTATCGCCGTGGCCGTCGTGATTTACCTCACACTGACCGTCGTCGCATTTGCCAACGGTGCCGACGGGCTTCGTAACCTACTGATTATTCCCATTATTTTGGCGATTCTCGTCGGCGCTGGAAATTTGATGCAGGGCTTTATGGGCATTCCGGGCAAATCACCTAAATTTCGCAAACCCGAGGACGACGACCAACAGTGATCGACCTGCGCGACGAAGCGGTGGTGTTGCGCACGTACCGCTCGGGCGAAGCGGACCGCATTGTGGTGCTGTGGACTCGCGAACACGGCAAAGTGCGCGCTATTGCGAAAGGTGTTCGTAAACCGTCGAGCAAAATTGGTGGAGCGTTGGAGCCAATGGCGCACGTGCAGATCTTTTTGGGACAAGGACGAGGAGACCTCGCCATTGTGCGCCAGGTCAGTCACCTCGATCGATTCATTAACTTGCGCGCGTCGTACGACCGACTCACCCACGCCATGGCAATTTTGGAAGTCGTCGATGCCATTCCCCTCGATGACGTAGCGGACGAAGAGATCTTCGTGATGCTGGTGCGGGCGCTACGAACATTGGACACTCCGGAGTTTTTCGCTGCGTTGGTGTCGGCGTCCTTCTTCTTTAAGTTGCTCGTTCACGACGGTTCCGAACCGGTGCTGAACGAGTGCGTGTCGTGCGGATCTCTCGGACCACTCGTCGCCTTTGACGCAGAAAGCGGCGGAGTGACCTGTGCGAACTGTCGAAACGGTCGGCCGATCTCTGCGGAGGCTCTGGAGTTGATGCAACGAATCGTGGGAGGAGACCTCGCCAACGTGTTACGTGAAGAGAGTCCGCCGGGTGTTCACGAAGTCAACTCTCTGGCCCACGAGGCCATTGAACGCCACCTCGGGCGGCGACTCAAAGTTCTACGTTCTACGCCCACTTCGCCCTAGTGGGACTCCCGTTAGGGTGCCGTGTTTAGCTAAACGAGGTTAAGTGCCGAGTTCTCCTGTCATATTTTGGTTTCGTCGAGACCTACGCATTGCTGATCACCGCGGACTTCACGCCGCGGCCACGGCGGCCAACGGAGCGGGTGTAATTGGTACGTTTGT
>JANXTQ010000261.1 GCA_025352305.1 Actinomycetes bacterium | reverse complement strand
CGTACTTGTCGCCAAAAAATGCAATCGCACCCATTGACTCGGCCTCTTCGCGCGTTGCATTAACGGTGTCAACATCGCGATTGGTCACGACATCGCGGTTCACGAGGGAGAGTACGGACGAACGTTGCTCGGGCGTAATTGGCTCGCCATGAGAGAAATCAAATCTCAGGCGATCGGCGTCTACTAGGGAGCCCTGTTGACGTACGTGATCGCCGAGAACCTCGCGCAAAGCTGCGTGCAGCAGGTGCGTCGCGGTGTGATTTCGTCGAATAGCTTCGCGACGGTCGGCGTCAATTGACGCCACCACGGTTTGGCCCACAATGATCTCGCCACTAATTTTGCCTCGGTGGACAATGAGACCGCCCATCACACTCTGGGTGTCGAGTACTTCCATGCGACCGCGTTGGCAAATAATTGTGCCGGTGTCGCCGACCTGTCCCCCCGACTCGGCGTAAAACGGCGTGACGTCTAAGAAGAGTTCGCTCGTTCCGTCATCGGTATTAAGCAGAGCAACGACGGTTGCCTCCAAGGAGTAACGGTCAGCTTCGCGGCCCACGAACTCACTCGGACCATGAGAATCAAGAATCGCTCGATAGGCACTGTCGTCAGCGCGAACCGTACTCTTCGCGGCCGCTCGAGCACGTTTGCGTTGCTCGCTCATCTCGGAATCAAAGCGCACGCGATCGACGTGAAAACCTTGCTCGCTGACAATTTCCGATGTCAGTTCAATCGGAAAGCCGTGAGTGTCGTGCAGTCGAAACGCCACGTCGCCGGGAAATAGGAAATTTGACTCAGACGTCAACTGCGCCGTTGCTTCGTCCAGCAGTGCCATTCCTGCTCGCAGCGTTCGAGAAAAGCCGGCCTCTTCTCGCGCCAGCACGGATTCAATGAGATCGCGGTCCTTGTGCAAAATGGGATGCGCCGCGCCCATTTTTTCAATCGTCGCGGCGACGAGGTCTCCCGTTATCGCTCGCTCGCAGCCCTCTCGACGTGCGGCCATGATGGCTCGACGAATAATGCGTCGCAAAACGTATCCGCGGCCTTCATTGGAGGGCAGCACGCCGTCGGCGACCAGCATCGTCATTGCTCGACCGTGCTCGGCAATTCGGCGAATCACGACATCCGTCGCGTCGGTACTGCCCAATGGTCGATCAACAATGCGCTGAGCGCTTTCCAGCAACGGGGCAAACAGGTCGGTCCCAAACACCGAATCATGCCCATTGACTAAAGCCAGGACTCGCTCAAATCCGGAACCCGTATCAATGTTTTTGGTGGGCAGATCACTCAACTCGCCGAGTGCGTCACGGTTGTACTGCATGAAGACCAGATTCCAAAACTCGACGAATCGTTCTTCGCCACCCCAGGCGGGACCGCCATCGTCCCCGTAGCGACTGCCGAGGTCGAAAAATATTTCCGAACTCGGCCCGCAGGGACCGGTATCTCCCATGCCCCAAAAATTGTCGGCATCGAGCTTCTGAATGCGCTCGGGCCGCACGCCAGCGATCTCCTGCCACAGTTGTGCCGCTTCATCATCACTGGTGTGAACAGTGACCCAGAGCCGATCGGGGTCCATCCCGAATCCTTCAGTAATCAGACTCCACGCGTACTCAATGGCGCCGGCTTTGAAGTAGTCACCGAAGGAAAAGTTGCCGAGCATTTCAAAAAAGGTGAGGTGCCGAGCAGTGGTGCCAATTAGCTCAATGTCCGGCACGCGAAAACACTTTTGGATTGACGCCGCGCGTCGATAGGGAGCGACCTCGGCGCCGAGAAAATAGGGCTTAAACGGGACCATTCCCGCAATAGTGAATAAAAGAGTTGGATCGTGCGGAATGAGGCTCGCTGACGGCACGATTGTGTGGTCTCGTTGCTCAAAATGATTCAAAAAACGGGTGCGAAGTTCCGAGGCGTCCACGGTACTTACTCTACTGGCGCTGGATTTTCGCCCGGAAGGTGCGTACGTTGGCGCCACTGCTCGGCGAGATGCGCTTCACGTCCAGAATCTCGCGATTCGTAGTACGGAGTACCGACAGCGACATCGGGTAAATACTGCTGTTGGACCCATGAATTGTCGAACTCATGTGGATAGAGATAGTTCACCCCGTGACCAATCTTCGACGCACTCGCGTAGTGCGCATCACGTAAGTGGGCCGGCACGGTGCTCGACGCCCCCGCGCGTACGGCCTCGCTGGCTCGCGTGAGGGCTGTCGTGATCGAATTGCTCTTGGCCATAAGCGACAGCGCGACCGTGGCGTGCGCCAACGTCAGGCGAGCTTCGGGCAGCCCCACAAACTCCACGGCTCGAGCGGCACTTTCGGCGAGTAAAAGGCCCGTGGGATCCGCGAGTCCCACGTCCTCGCTCGCCAGGATCACGAGACGTCGCGCAATAAAGCGAGCGCTCTCACCGGCCTCGAGTAGGCAGATCAACCAGAACAACGCGGCGTCGGGGTCTGATCCGCGAACCGACTTAATGAACGCGCTGACCTGGTCGTAGTGAGAGTCAGCGGACTGATGGTGCACTCGGCCGTCGCGCGCTGCCACGACGTGGTCAACTCCAATTTCCACCGGCCCCGGTGTCGACCCGGCGAGCGCTAGAGCGACGTCGAGCGTCGTCAGCGCGGCACGGCCGTCGCCGTCGGCACTCGCGACGATGTGCTGGAGTGCCTCGGGAGTCGCGGCGGCGCCCCGGCTCGCCAGACCTCGTTTCACCAGCGTGAGCAGTGCGTCGTCATCGAGCGGATGAACCCGCCACTGCGTTGTTCGCGAGATGAGTGCAGCGTTTACTTCAAAGTATGGGTTTTCGGTCGTTGCGCCGATCAGAGTTATCTCACCGGTTTCCGTGGCGGGCAGCAGCA
>JANXTQ010000240.1 GCA_025352305.1 Actinomycetes bacterium | reverse complement strand
AGTGCCATGGCCGACCATAAGGCGGAGATAACGCTGCGAGAGTCCCTCGGCGCGCTGATGAGTCTCGAGGAACGCTGGCAAGCAGCGAGCAGTTATTTGACTGTTCCTCAACGGCGTGAACGTCACCAAGAACTGACGATTGCCGCGGCCGATCCGGACCTGTGGCAGAACCAGGACCACGCACGCGACGTCACGACGGAACTGGGGCGCCTCAGCAACGATTTAGAACAGTTCGACGCCATTGGGCGAACTCTGGAAGAGGGTCAACTCCTCGCCGAGTTTGCGCGAGAAACGATTGCGAGTAGTGATGTCGACTGGTCGATCATCAATGAACTGAGCGATGTGGTCGCTCGGCTCAACACGTCACTCGACACCCTTGAACTGCAAAGTCTCTTGAGCGGTCCGTACGACGAGCTCGATGCGATTGCCGACATCCACGCGGGAGCTGGCGGCACCGATGCCCAAGATTGGGCCGAAATGATGGTGCGAATGTATTCACGCTGGGCCGAGCGACGGGGATTTGGCGTTGAGATTGATGAGATCACTGAAGGTCAAGAAGCCGGAATCTTGTCAGCGACGATGATCGTTAAGGGTCGATTTGCCTACGGCTGGCTGTCGGCGGAACGAGGTGTGCACCGTTTGGTACGCATGAGCCCATTTGACTCTCAATCTCGTCGCCAAACCAGTTTTGCGAGCTTGGACGTAACTCCAATGCTCGCCGACGACGCCGCCGGCGAAGTAGAGATCGACGAAAAGGATCTGCGCGTCGATACCTATCGTTCGTCCGGCGCCGGTGGTCAGCACGTGAACAAGACCGACTCGGCCATTCGTCTCACGCACCTACCGAGCGGCATCGTGGTTAGTTGCCAAAATGAGCGCAGTCAACACCAAAATCGTGCACGAGCAATGCAAATTCTGGCGGCGAAGTTGGCCGATCGTGCGCGCGCCGAACGCCAAGCCCAACTCGACGCCATCAGCGGTGAGCGAAGTGACAATGCGTGGGGCTCACAGATTCGTAGCTACGTCCAAGCGCCGTATCAATTAGTAAAAGATCATCGCAGTGACTACGAAACTGGAAATGTCGAAGCCGTGCTTGACGGAGAACTCGACGGATTCATGGAAGCCGAGTTACGACGTCAACGCGCTAGTTCCTAGACGTACAAGGTGACCTGAGTCACCGCGAGGATCCAACTAGAATGCCAACAGTGCAATTTGCCGATCGCCCTTCGCGGTCGATGTCCAATTCGAGGGGGTGATGGCGTGATTCGTTTCGAGAACGTGTCGAAGACCTACAAAAATGGCACTACTGCTCTGAAGGACTTCTCCATCAATATCGAAAAGGGCGAGTTCGTCTTTCTCGTTGGGTCGTCTGGCTCCGGCAAGACCACTTTCTTGCGACTTTTGCTGCGTGAAGAGGCCCCCAACGCGGGTCGAATCTTGGAAGCGGGTCGCGATATTGGAGCGTTGCCGAAGTGGCGTGTGCCGTACTTGCGGCGCAACATCGGATGTATTTTCCAAGATTTTCGCTTACTACCTAACAAAACGGTGTTTGAGAATGTCGCCTTTGCTCTCGAGGTAATCGGCCGACCCAACTCCACGGTTGAGACACAGGTGCCGCAAATCCTTGAACTCGTTGGACTCTCCGATAAGGCTCGCAACCTGCCGGGTGAACTGTCCGGTGGAGAACAACAACGCGTCGCTGTGGCGCGCGCATTCGTCAATCGCCCTCTCATTTTGTTGGCGGACGAGCCAACGGGGAACTTAGACCCAACGAACTCAGAGATCATTATGGGACTGCTGGACCGGATCAATCGAACAGGTACGACGGTGGTCATGGCGACGCACGACAAGGCGCTCGTTGACCGAATGCGTCGACGAGTTATTGAATTGGACCGCGGGGAACTCGTGCGCGACCAGGCTCGTGGGGTCTACGGAATCGACGAATCGGGGAGTGCCTGATGCGCATTTTCTTTCGCTACGCCTTTCGCGAAACCGCTACCAATCTCTGGCGAAATATCTTGATGACCTTGGCGGCTGTTTTGACGGTGGCCGTATCACTCTCTCTCGTTGGCGCCGCCCTCATGGTCAAGCAGACCGCGTCGCAAGTTTCGACCATTTGGCAACAACAAACTCGCGTTACGGTGTGGCTTAATCACGATGCGACAAAGGGCGAGATCTCTTCGGTACGCGCCCAGTTGGCGGCACTGCCGTATGTGCACGGAACGTGCAGTTATCAGACCAAGCGCGAAAGCTACAACCAAGCGCGCCTGCAACTCACTCCCAATCTGTTTGCTCACCTCAACGTTCACGGCATGGTGACGGCGTTTATCTGCGAACCGCAAATCCCGACCGATACCGCGATAATTCGCAGCACCTTTATCAATCAGCCGGGTATTTACGACGTCACGGCGCCCGATAAGCAGATCAAGGCAATGGAGTACGTCATTAGTATCGCGCAAATCGTATTGGCGATTCTCGCCGCGGTGCTTTTTATCTCGGCCGTGGTTCTGATTTTGAACACGATCCGCCTAGCAATATTTGCTCGCCGACGCGAGGTAACCGTGATGAAATTGGTCGGCGCTACGAACTGGTTTATTCGAATTCCGTATATTGCCGAAGGGTTCATCCAAGGTCTGCTCGGCGCGTTAATTGCAGTAGGACTATTGACGGCACTGTACGCACTCATACCGTTTTCGCGTCAGTACCATCTCTCGAGTCAGGACCTGCTCGGAACCAACATTGTCGTACTCATACTGGGTGCGGCGATTGGTTCACTGGGCTCGATCTTCGCGATTCGTCGATTCCTCGACGTATAACTACACCTGCTGGGAGTAGTCGATCGACAGCGAGTTCACGCAGTAGCGAAGCCCCGTGTCGGTGGGTCCGTCGTCAAAGACGTGTCCGAGATGGCCGCCACATTTGGAACAGAGAATTTCGGTTCGCTTTCGCATCAGCGATCGGTCTTCGCGTTCAATCACGGTGCCCGGTTCACAGGCATCGAAACTCGGCCATCCGCAGTGCGCCTCGAACTTCTGCTCAGTGCGAAACAGCACTTGACCGCAGCCTCCGCAGCTGAAAACGCCCTGGCCGTCAACGTTAAGAAGTGAACCGCTGAACGGCGCTTCGGTGCCGGCCTCACGCAAAATGGCGTAGCGCTCGGGGTCGAGTGACGCGCGCCACTCGCTGTCGGATTTGGTGATTTCGAACTCCATGACCTCAACTTACCGGTCTCAGCTACGAACGATCTACAAAAAATGTGGTCGGGGAGCTTCTGGCAAGGTGCGAGCAAACTCCGGCTCGTCGTGCAGCGAGCGCATAAACGCGCTGGCGAGACCCTCCGCGTCGAGTCCCAGTTCGTGCAGTAGCGCGTCAGGTTTGTGGTGCTGTAGATACGCCCGAGGGACTCCGAGAATGCGCGTAACGGGAAAGGGACGACCCAGTTCTTGAGCGCGCGATCGCAGAGCGGAAACCATGAGTGCGCCCGCACCCCCGTGGCGAGTGCCATCTTCGACAGTGATGACACGGTCGTGATTAAGAGCGATGTCGATCATGTCACTGTCGGGTGGCACGACGCGCACGTCATAGAGCGTGACTTTGTTCGATTCGTCGCCCAGTGATTCAATTGCTCGCAGCGCACTAGCAGTCATCTTGCCCACCGCCAAAACGCACAGCGATCCACTGCCTCGTACGACTTCGCGCGCATTCAGTCCGCTACCGACTTTTCCGTCGAGGGGCTGGGGGAGAGTCTTAGGAAATCGCAGGGCACTCGGTGAGGACAGAGATAGGGCCGTTTGCATCATGACGGGAATTTCTTCGACACACGATGGAGCAAAGATGGTCATATTCGGAATCGCGAGACAGAGCGCCATGTCCAAGATGCCGTGGTGGCTCGGGCCATCTTCGCCCGTTATGCCCGCACGATCGAGGATTAGCAGCACCGGCAGATTGAGTAGACCAACGTCGAGATTGGCTTGATCAAACGCTCGCGAAAGGAAAGTCGAGTAAATGCACACCACGGGTTTAAGTCCACCCATGGCCATTCCGGCCGCCGCGGTCATCTCGTGCTGCTCGGCAATTCCCACGTCAAAGAATCGGTCGGGGAAGCGTTGTTGAAAGCTCAAAAGGCCCGTTGGTCCGGCCATGGCGGCCGTTAGGGCGACGATTCGATCATCTTCACTCGCTAGTTCAATGAGCGCGCGAGAAAATGCCTCGGTGTAGGTCAGCGACGGTACGTCACCGTTGTCCCTCGCGGGCAGTTTGAAGTCATGAAGTTTGAGAGTGTCATTTTCGGCTGGCGCGTAGCCGCGACCTTTTTCGGTCAAAACGTGCACCACAATCGGACCGGGCCAATCAGACGCGTTATGAAGCGCGGACTCCACGGCGGCGATGTTATGACCATCAATGGGCCCCACGTAGCGAACGCCGAGCGTCTCAAAAAATGTGTGAGGAGTAACCATTTCGCGCACGACGGACGTCACTCCGTGTACTCCAAGGTAGGCAAGGCGACCAATCGCCGGCATTTTTCGCAGCGCGATCCGCAGGCGCTCTCGCGTCGAGACGTACGTCTGATTGAGACGCAGTGACGTCAGCGATTCGGAAAGTTTCGAAATAGTCGGTGCGTAGCTGTGCCCGTTGTCGTTGAGAACTATGACGACTCGTTCGCCCGAGTGACCCAGGTTGTTCAGCGCTTCGTAAGCCATGCCGCCGGTCAGCGAGCCGTCTCCGACCACCGCTACGACGCGGCGATTTCCGCCCGAACCAACGAGTTCTTTGCGCTGGCGAAGTGCGACGGCGAGTCCGTGGGCGTAACTAAGCGCTGCGCTGGCGTGTGAGGATTCAATCCAATCGTGGTCGCTCTCGGACCGACTCGGATAACCCGACAGTCCACCGCGTTGGCGCAACTCTTTAAATCCGTAGCGACGACCGGTGAGCAATTTGTGCGCGTACGTTTGATGACCGGTGTCGAAGAGCAGTATGTCCTTGGGCGACTCGAACACACGGTGCAGTGCCAACGTCAGTTCGATTACGCCGAGGTTCGATCCCAGGTGGCCGCCCGTTTTCGTCACTGCGTCGATGATGAACTGACGCATCTCTTCGGCGAGTTG
>JANXTQ010000237.1 GCA_025352305.1 Actinomycetes bacterium | reverse complement strand
GCCTCGTCGTTGTTGCTCCGGCCGCCGGTGGAGTGCTCTTTAAGGGTCACGTTTTGATCCATATGGTCGTCATTTTTTCCGCGTTCTGTGCCGCTGCCAGTGGGATCTACATGCTCAACGACGTCAAAGACGTCGACGCGGACCGCGCCCATCCCACGAAACGACTCCGAGCTATTGCGTCGGGTCAACTGTCTGCGCGCACGGCTCGCCTGCTCGGGGTGTTGTACCTCCTTATTGCCTGTGCCGTGAGCCAGATAGGCAGTTTTAACGCGGGTGTGCTCATCGTGATCGGCGTCTACATTGCCAACTCTCTCGCCTATATCTACGGACTGAAGAACGTCGCGGTCATTGAAATGGCGTGCGTGGCCGCGGGATTTGTCTTGCGCGCACTAGCGGGAGCTACGGCGATTCACCTCTTCGTCAGCCAATGGTTCTTGGTAGTGGTCTCCTTTGGCGCCCTGTTTTTAGTAGTCGGAAAGCGCACCGCGGAGTTGCACCGACTCGCCGATCGGGCCACTGCGCACCGCAAGGTTCTGGGTGAGTACTCCGAAAACTTTCTTTACGCCGCGCTCACCATGACCGCGACGATCACAATCACGGGCTACTGCCTATGGGCGTTTGACACGTCATCAAGTGGCCTGTCCTCCACGCTTCACAACATTGTCCCTATTCGCTTAAGCGTGATTCCCATTGTGCTCGCGACGCTGCACGTACTTCGACTGCTCATTGGCGGCGGCGGCGGCGCTCCGGAAGAACTGGCTCTCGAAGACCGAACAGTCCAGGCGCTCGCCGTCGTGTGGATTGTGCTCATCATGATTGGCATCTACGCATGAGTCGCGAACGACTGACGGGTTGGGGTCGAACTGCTCCCTCCATGGCTGACGTCGTGACCCCGCTCAGTGAAGCCGATATTGCCACCCATCTCGCCACGGCGCCACGGGTAATTGCACGAGGACTCGGACGTTCCTACGGCGACGCCGCTCAACTGAGCGGTGGCTTAGTGCTCAACAATCGAGGACTCTCGTCCATCTCAACCATCAACGCGCAGGACTCAACAATCACTGTCGGCGCGGGAGTATCGATTGATGAGTTACTCCACGTCGTGATGGCTCAGGGATATTTCGTACCCGTTACCCCCGGGACTCGTCAGGTGACGATTGGTGGAGCTGTCGCCGCGGACGTTCACGGAAAGAACCACCACGTCGACGGTTCCTTTGCGAACCACGTGGTGTCCATGCGCCTCGTGACGCCGACCGGAACCCATCAGCTCAGTGCGACTCAGGAGCCGGAACTTTTTTGGGCGACCATGGGTGCCATGGGTCTGACGGGCATCGTCAGTGAAGTCACCCTGCGCTTACTCAAAATTGAGAGTGACCACGTTCTCGTGGATACCACTCGATTTAACGATCTCGATTCCGTTATGGCCGAGATGCTGAGTGGCGACGAGCGCTACCGCTACTCCGTGGCGTGGGTGGACTGCATGACTCGGGGGCGCTCGATGGGCCGATCGATTCTCACTCGCGCCGATCACGCCGCGAAAGGCGACGTCGACGTTGCTTCTCTCGAGGCTCCGAGCGCCGCGAGGCTGGCCGTGCCATTTAACGCTCCGAGCGGACTACTCAATAGTGCGTCGATTCGAATCTTCAATGAACTGTGGTTCCGCGCGGCCCCGCGTCAACGCGAGCGCGAGCCCCAAAACATCTCGTCGTTTTTTCATCCCTTGGACTTTGTTCGTGGTTGGAACCGTCTCTACGGTTCGAGGGGCTTCGTTCAGTATCAGTTCGTGGTGCCCGATAGTGAAGCCGACGCGGTGGCTCGAGCCATATCCGTACTTTCGGACTCGCGGGTACCTAGTTTTCTCGCGGTGTTGAAACGATTCGGTGCCGCCAACGCCGGGCCGCTGAGCTTTCCGCTTCCGGGTTGGACGTTGGCTCTCGATCTCCCGGTCGGTCCCCCCAAATTGCCCGACGTACTGGACCAACTCGACGAGTTGGTGCTCAGCGCCGGGGGACGCGTTTACCTCGCGAAGGACTCTCGACTCGACGCCGCGAGCGCGGTGGCGATGTATCCACGACTCGCTGAGTTTCAAGCCATTAAAAAATCGGTCGATCCGCAGAGCGTCATTACGAGTGACCTGGCCCGACGAATTGGA
>JANXTQ010000199.1 GCA_025352305.1 Actinomycetes bacterium | reverse complement strand
TGGCCGTCGAGCTCGGTCGCGAATAAAATCAACGCGTCCTTCAGGTCGCGTTGGCGCGCCGGAGATCCTTCGTTATCTCGTTCGAGCCGCTTGAAACGTGCACCATCACGCAATTCAAGTGAGCATTTTGTCGAACCTGGTATCGAGCAATGCTCTCAGAGGAGCAAATCCGCTGTCGCCTCAGGAGAATGTACGACATTTTATCCAGACCTCCGCGGCATGTAGCGGCGTTGACGAGGTTCTTGCGCCCTCGGCGCGGTCCGAGGAGGACCTGGAGGCCCAGTTTTCTCATCAGTTTCAACACCAATTTTGTGTTGACGATGAGTCCCTGTTCGATTTCTAAGGCCGCCTTGATTCGCAGCACCCCGTAGGTTCCGTGCGAGCGCGAATGGATGCCGGAAATGGCGTCTTCCAGCAATAGATGACGGATCTCTCGATCGCTGGGCTTGTGAAATTTGATGTCGTAGTATCTGGATCGACTGAGTCCCACGACTTCGCAACTGATTTGCTCGGAGAAGCCCAGGTTGTTCAGCCCTCGATCAACCTGGAATTTCCTTTTGGGGGGCCTCGCCTTCGGCGAACAGGGCGCTAGCTGCCTTCACCAATTTGAGTTCGGCTTCCAACTCTTTTATTCGTCGACGAGCTTATTCGAGAGGCTACGACGCCCCTCGTCGATCAGCGCCTGAGTGCGCCACTTGTAAAGGGTGCGCGAATGCACGCCGAGTTCCTCGGCCAAAGACGCCACGCACTCGCCGGCCAACATTCGTCGGCACGCGTCGAGGCGAAACTCCACTGGATAGTGCAACGGCATGACTACCTCCTGGTAGATCATGGCTGAATTGCCCTATCGATGGACCGCTAAACGCGGAGTAGGTCAGTTGTCGTGTCGGCACGGATCCATCTCCGGATTGCCCTCCTCGGAGCGGGTGTGATGGTGGTGGTCGTCAGCCTGGCAAGGGAGCAGCGACGAGGTCAGAAGTAACTGATCTGGAACTTATGGGCCAGTGAATTCCAAGACGCTCGCGTTTTTCTGCGATGTTCGTCCTCTGAAGAGATTATTCTATGTCAGATTCAGTCGCACACTAACCATTACTCGGGAAAACCAACACGTCCAACGTGGACAGAATTCCCTCACCGCCTTAGGCGCATATTCAAGTCTGACTCCAATTTCTCAAATTTCGCAGGTATCTTCTCCTGAAAGTACCATGAAAACTCTGAAGTTCGCGGTAAAACAATAACATCACCGTTTGTCAATCTGCAAACGATAACGCACTGGTGTTTCGATAACTCTGAACGAAATTCAACTATCTCGCATAGATCTATTGACCGCGTTTGAGTTGCTCCTTGAATCCGCAGTGAATATCGACTAATCTCACTCTTCCGATTTCGTAGTACCATCCAACTTGTAATCTCGCCCAACAATCCAATAGTTAGGATCAGTGGATTAAAAAATATCCAATTTTGGTAGATACTCACAGCAACTAAGAATCCCATAGCGAAGGTGGCAGCAATCCCCAATAAGTTAACAAAAAACGTCTCATTACCTATCTTTATTTCATCGGAATCTTCTTGGCGACGCACTCGGCTTATCCCATTTTCCGAATGGATGATCTAATCCTAATCCAAGGTTCATGGGGCCGTTCCATGGCAAAATAATTTCCGTATAACAGATATTTAATCCACACTTTCGAGAGCCCTATGATATCGATAGACCATTCATCGCCCGAATGAAGCACTACCTCGAGGAATTCACTTTTCGCTTCTGGCGACGCCCCAACCTGCAAAGAGATCGTATGACGCCCAGGACATAATGGAAACTCCAGAGTTTGTCCCGTCGTCATCTTGCCCATAAAATGGGAATCCAGATAGACTCTGTATGATCTAACTACTCCGCTAACTCTAGGGCGTCTTTTCAAGATAATTCGACAAGTATCCACTAGTTACACTGTCTTTCTCGCGATGTTTTAAGCGTTACTACCCAGCCAGCCACCGAGTCCACCTCCAATTGCGCCAGCAGCCCAGGCACAAAATCCAATTCCTACTATTGTCTCGGAGCATGCAACGGCTCCGAAAGCAGCACCGACATCGGTACCGATAATTGCTCCTGCACCGGCGCCAATAGTTTTCACTAGATTGTGCGAATTCTCCCATTCGAAGAATCCTGTCGCGAATCCGCCAAGGATTCTTGAGGCCACGACAGCCTTAGCATCGTTCAGCGCAAGTGCTTTCACCTCCGCCCTTGTTACCGCGCTGATGTGTTGTGCGTTAGAGGCCATTCGATAGTTCACTTTGGCGAACGCTTCGAATATTGAATCTGCCGTGGCCAGAGAAACCTCTATTCCTTTCTCTGCCAGTGTGCGCTGTATTTCACTCGGAGAATGCTTGGAGCCGGGATTCGGCAGCGGAAACTTCATGTTCCATGGAGGCGACGGCGTGTAGCCCCGTGGGCACGGACCCGACGCATTTTTTGACAGACACCACCATAATCCTAAGTAGTCGACATTATTCAACGGATTATCGCCCGCATACGCATAAGGAGTGCCTGTTTTCCCTATTTCAGGGTCAACACTGATGAACTGCCGACTCGCCACATCGTAGTAGCGGTTTATGAGGTAGATGAATCCGGTCGAATCCAAGTACCCACCACCGAATCCGAAGCGAGTCGCGGTGTCAGGATCCGAACTGACGACATTAGTGAGCCCGCCGGGATTCGTTGTACCGCCATTACCAGTCAGTGGTGATCCAAACGCGCTGTAATCGGTGTAGTTCGACATGACGAACTTATTCGTGGCTGTGGACGTGATTTCGACTACCGCTCGGATATTCGAGTTTGTGTCAGCGAGAAGTTCAGAGGCCACTCCCGTGGTGGCGTCAATTTGACCGAGCGGTACGTTTGGATTCGATCCGTACAGGTAGGAGAACGATCCGTCACTGAGCAAAGCAGAGCTTCCGACGTCCCAAGTGAAATTGGCCACTTGAACCGCACTAGTGGAAGCGTTCCACGTGGCTGCCTGCATCCTTAGTCCATCCGCGTTGTAGACATACGTCGCCGTCTGGGTCGTTGACGAACTCGGTGATGTGCAAGTTGTCCCACTCATGTTCGCACAGGTGAGAGTGTGCGCGTCCTGATTCCACAAGTACGCGGAATTGGCGCCTATCCCGTGGGGCGTCGTAGAGACGCGATTGCCCGACGCGTCGTAGGCGAATGACTGATACCCGCCGCCGCCGCTATTGGGAGACGAACAACCTTGTGTGGAAAGGGTGCTCGGAGAGCTCTGATTCCAACAGGGAGAACCGTCGCCCGCGTTTTCGACGCCGAGGACGGTGCCACCGTTCGGCGTCAACGTCGCAAAGCCCATGCCGTCAACCGTGGCGCTCGGCTTAAATGAGTGAGCAGGCGCGTTGGCGTAGGAGTACCCGTATGGGGTATTGGCTCCATCCGAGGGACCAGAAATTACTCGCTGTTGATTGTCATAGTTGAAAGTGTCTGCGGTTTGCGCGGTGGTTCCCTTGTACGGAGTCGAACTAGTCAAGTTCCCATTGGCGTCGTACAGCAAGTTCGCTGACGAGCTGCCGAAGCTGAGTAGGGCCGTGCTGGACGTCGATTGCGCGGACATCTGCGAATAGATCAACTGATTGCCATTGGCTCCCGTTGAGTACGTATATAACGTCTGAATGTCGGTGACCCCGCTGCCCGGCGCTGCCATCGACGGCGTGCCGGTGGAACCGGTGTCTCCAATCGCTCCGTGACACGCAGTAACGCTCGATACCGCCGAACTGGGTGTTTCGTTGAGCCACGCCACATTGCCAGCGCAGTCGTAACCGTAGGTGAAGCCGTCACCATTCCAGTCGACAACACTCGAGATACGTCCTTGGGCGTCGTAGTTGTAGGTCACGTCGCCCGACGGCGGACTATTGGTTCCTGCTCCACTGGTGCTGCACGTGCTGGAGTAACCGGGATAGCTGAGACAGACTCTTTGGCCCGCGAGGTTGTAACTCTCCGTCACCGTCTTGGAGTTTCCGTCGACTGTGCTTACGATCCGACCCAAATTGTCATAGGTGTAGGTCGTCGTGCCCGAGGAATCTACCATCGTCGCCCGCGTCCCGTCGGCGTTATAGGTGTAGCAAACGTTGTGCGTCGACGCGTCACAGTTTTTGGTTGCGATGTCCGAGAACGTCGCGTTGATCAGCTTGTCGCTGGCGTCGTAGTTATTCGTCGTGGTCGCACCGGCGGGGTTAACCACGGTCTTGATGTTGTTATCGGCATCGTAGGTGTAACTGGTTGTGGCGCCGGCGCCCACGTACCCCGAGACGGTTGCTGACGTCGACGGAAGGATCTTTGTGACGAGCCGCCCTAATTCATCAAAGACGTAGTACGTCGTGAACGAACAGAGTTTCGTCGTATCGAACGGCGAGGCGTAGCTACTCGAGAACGCCGCAAGCGGACTGCACGTGGCGCCCGGGTACACCGATGTAGCCCCACCGGGTCCAACTTCGGCAATGAGGTGTCCATTGAGGTCGTAGTAGTTCACCGTGGCCACTTGACCGGTGGGCACTGAACTGCACACGGGCAGAGTCGAGTTCGTTGGTGCTGTCCAACAGACGTTGCCGGCCGCGTCGTACGCACTTGAGCTCTGCGAATCGTTTCCCGATCCCCCGGAGTGAGCGGTAACCGAGTTGGTGACGTTACCGTTGGCGTCGTAGGTATTTGCGGTGGACTCACTCACTCCATTGACTGGCGCGGAGGTGGACTGCGTGCTGCCGTCAGGGTTGTATTTAGTAGAGGTTGTATTGAGATTGCTGGTGTTATCGCCCGACGGCGATGTCGCCGCAACCGCGTCCCCATTTGCGTTGTAACTCGACGCCGTGGCGTCGGGGCAAAGTTTGACCGCCGTTCCCGGCGCGGGGCTGAGACTGCTGACGCAGTTCGACGTCGCGTCATTAGTCGGCGCCGTCAGCACCACTTGGCTCGTTGCTCCCACAACGGTGGACGTCTCGTATCCGCTGAGGTCCGCGGAGTTGTTCCCCACCCACACCACGTATCCCTGCGGCGACAAGGTAAGAACTGCGTTCGCAACCGAGTCGTACGCCGTGATTGTTGTAGCACCCTGAACCCCGGAGGTTGCAAAAGGAGCAACTGTTTCGGTGACGTCACCGTTGGCGTCGTAGTACGTGAAGTTCGCGCCGACAGCACTCGTCGGGCTCACGGTGGCGCAGTTTGGACTTGATCCCAATGGATTCACCGAGACCGTCACGTCACCGTTGGTGTTCTCACAGGTGTACGTCGTGGCAAAGGTCGTTCCGTTCGTGTTGAGCGACGAGACAACTTTGGTCGGGGTGTTGTACACGTCGAGTGCCAAATGAACCGTGGCATACGCGGTGCCGGTTGATGGACAACTGGTGAGTGGCGCCAGGGCGTAGCCAACGGCGTTCAAGGTGCCACATACATTGCCGTCGGCGTCGTAGTAGTTCTGCGTCGTGCTGACCGGACTCGATACCGGCATCGTCGTCGTAGTCAGATCGCCTGCGGCGTCGTAGGCGTACACCGTCGCGTGATTTCCGGTGGCGACACAACTACTCAGTGGACCTGATATTGACCGCTCGATTGCGTCACGACGCGCGCACAGTTCACCCGTGGACGAGTACCAGTTAGAGGTGACGGGCTGTGAACTGTTCCCGTTGTTCTTGGGTGCTGTCGTCGAAAGCAGATCGCCGACGGAGTTGTAGGTGTTCGTTGTGGTGTTGTTCAACGAGTCGGTGGACGTTAGGACCTCGTTGAAAGCGTTGTAGGTGGCCGATTTCGTGTTACCCGAGGGGTCCGTAACACTGAGTTGATTGGCATTGGCGTCATAGTTGGTCAACGTGATGCCGGGGTCGTAGTTCGTGATGGTGCCGGCGGTGCCCGCGTTGGTATCAGCGCGCGCGTCCATCGTCTCTTCGGGCATGGAGTTAAACGAGTCGCGCATCGGGGTTGCGACTTCGCTCGGAGTTAGCGTCGCCAACAGATAACCCGCCGTCGCGCCGTAAAGCGTGACGGCTCCGTAGCCAACGACTGAGGAGACCAACTGATAGTTCGCGTAAGTGTCGAGCGTGAGTGACGCTCCGGGTTTGGTGCTGTCGTGATTGAAGTCCGCGTTGGTTACTTGCACGGTCCCGTTGCCGGTCGCCGTATCAAATGACGTCCTCGTAAATGAGGCGACCGGTGACAAGGAGGATCCGAGAGACGGAGTTGTTGCGTTGGCAATCGTTGGCCCCGTCACGGTGCTTACGGTTGAGCCCGACCACGCGACCGTCGTCGAGTTTGCGCTCCCACAACCGTTCGCGTAGCCGAGCGGATCACACCATGAACTCATTAAGGACGACGAAGTCGACACGTACGAAAACGCGTACGTGGCCGAGCTCGCCGAACTGGCGAGGGTCGCCGACGTGAGTTGACCGTACGAATTAAGCGAATAGGTGATGGTGCGGCCCAGTGGGTCGGTGACCACCACGCACGAACTCGCAGTGCTCGGACAGGTCGCCGTACTCGGAGAGGGGTAACTGAACGTCAATGTTCGAACGCCGTCGGCGCCGGTCACTTGACACGGTTCACTCGACGTCACTCCGGGACAGGTGGAACCGTGGGACCCCCAGGTGATGGTGACTGTGTTGGTGTGACGATCGACTTCTTTGACTAGTTCACCGTTGGTCGTATCGATGTAAAAGTTCTCGACAGATTGACGCGTGATTTTGTAACACGAGTGAGTCCCGTTGCAACTCGAAACGAAGCTCAATGTGGCTTGCACCCAAGGTTGGGCTTGGTATCCGGTCGTCGGGCAGGTCGAATACGGACCTGCAGCCGAAGGCAGGAACGTTATCGTCGAGCCGTTTTCCTGGGTCATGACAATGCCACACGGATACGGCGACGCCGTGGTGGAATTTTGCGTCGCGGTGATGCCGTAAGAGTTAGTCCAGCCCTTGCCCAAAAGTCCCGCCACCGATACTCGCGCCGAGTCGTAGCTCGCCGACTGGTCCAGTCCAACCCCTAGATCGGGAATATTCATGGAGTCAAAAGAAAAGCTGTACGCCAAGTTCGCCGTATCCACCCCCGCCGATGCGCCCGGTGCGTCGCTTGGGGTCCCGGCAGTCACGACGTCATTCATCCCTTGGGCGACCGCTCGCTCCCCGGGGTTCGTGGCACCTCCCGCCATCTCGGAAAGAGCGATCGATTGCGGAGCGCTTTGCGGCGCGAACGCAATTCCAATCGGACCATCAGTTGAGGGATTCATGGGTACCGATGTCCACGACGAAACCGTTGGGTTAAAAAATTGAATGGTATTGGCGTCGCCGGAGCAGGCGTAGTTGTCCGCTACCGCCACCACGAGTCCGTCGGGAGACACCGCGACTTTAGTGATCAGACCAGTAGTCCCATGAAAGTGAGTAACAGTGCCGTCAGCGAGGTTGTCCGAGAAGATTTGGCGAGCGTCAGAGCCCACGAACGCCGCCCCATCTTCGGGAGAGTACGCAATACTTACCGCGGTTTGGCTCGTCCAAATGGGACTCGTCGTACTCGGTGAACTCACCACTTGCCCGGTGGAGTTAATGGGCAGCGAAAAAGTCCGGCATAGGGGCTGTTCGTCGGATTCGTCCCGGAGACGTACGCCGTCTCGCCGTTCGGGCTCACCGAAATCGTTTGGGGGAGATTCAGGGCGTTCGAGTTTTGGCTGAGCCCGAAGTCCATGTTGTTGTACGTGTAGCCCGCTGCGGTGGTTGAGGCCTGAGCTAAAACTGTTACGCCGTCGTGGGTGGACGAAGAAAATCCGTACTCGGTGACGTAGCCGTATGCACCGTCGGGACTAAACGCCATGGCACCGTACGTGGTCTGTGAGGTGGAGTGATTGCCCGAGCCATCCAGGCCAAGACGTTGAACGACGGTTCGATACGCGGAGTCCGCGGAATTGAGGTCAATGACGTCAACAGCCCCGTTGGTCGAGTCTGAAACGAGTAATGCGTCCCCCGAGGGGCTGATAGCGATTCCGTTGAGTGTTGGAACACTTGGTTGAGTCCCTTGTATTCCGGTTATTGTCGCGACGATTGGATTGGAGAGAACTCCGACATCGGCCGTCGCAATAACTGAAACAGAATTCGTATTGGCGATATAGACATACTGTCCGTCAGGACTTGCCACGACTGCTTCGGGCGTGTGAGAGTCGTAAAAGGAATTCGTGATCGAGCTTGTTCCAGTGTTGATCACATCGACATTGGTCGACGTGCCGCTCGTGATCACGTACGCGTTCCAAGAACCCACCGGGGGCAACGCGGTTGCGATAGCCGCAACGGCGGCGTTCGTCGTAACGGTATTGGTCGCAGCCAACGACGCCGTTGACGCTTCTTGCAATGACGCAGCGCTCGTATCGGCGCCAAGAAGTGTGAGCCCGTCTGCACTCAATCCAATCGCTCCGGGCGAAGCCAGCGTTGTCGATGTCGTGATTGACGTTGCTGAACCGCTGGCGATGACGATTTGATCGACTTTGCTCTGTGCGGGCTGGGCGACATAGGCATTCACTTCTCCGGGGTCGACCGTCAACGAACCCATTGTCGCAACGGTGTAATTGCGAATCAGTGTTGGCGTGCCCAGTGCGCCACTGGCGTCAGAAAAGGCCACGAGCGAACTGGTCGAACCACTGTGAACTTGGCTGTTCGTGACGTAGAGATTCGTTGATCCCGAGTTCGTGAGGTCGGTCGCTATCCCCGTTGGGTTGTAGTTAGAGTTTGTCCACGTCGTTAACGCGCTGAAATACGGCGCAGTTCCTGCCACGAACTGCAATGCAAAGATCTTGTGTTGGCTCGGGTCAGTCACGTAGGCGTAGGCGCCATTAGAACTAAAGGCCACTGAACTAAGTACGTTCGATCCCGCGAGAGAAATTTCACCAGCGTCAGTGTTATTCGTCAAATTGATAACCGACACCTTGCCGGACAAAACATCAACTACCAGCGCGTACGGCGATGATGGTGACGCCGCGACTGCTTCACCTGAAGAGCCCGACGGAATGTTCACAGTCGCCAAAACCGTTCGAGAGACCGCGTCAATAATGCTGACCGAGTGATTGGCGCTGTTGGGCACAATCACTTCGGGGTCACTCGCCGAGCCTGGTAGTGGGCGCCAGTACGCCGCACCGAGGGGCGTCGTTCCGACCGTGATCGCAGTTCCGACGAGTGCACCAGTAGTCATGTTGAGCGTCTCAACCGTATTGGTCGATGGTTCTGCGAGAAAGGCGAGCGTGCCGATCGAAGGGGTTGGTGGAAGCTGCGGTCCACCGGGACAAACATTGGGATGCCGTGAGGGCGAGGACGTAGGTGTGCGGTGCGCGTGTGATGGTGACGCCGAAGCCACCTCGGGAAGAACCAAGGATGTCGACAACAGGGCGAGCAGAGCGGCGGCGAACAAGCTGGGGCGAATGGCGCGTCGCGCGCACTCGCGCAATTTCGCTCGTGCCTGTCGGAGCATGGCGCGAATCTGCTGAAGATCAGCAACGATGTAGCGCAGGACCGTTGATAATTTGAGTGAAGCGTTGCGGTCCATTTATTCGCCTCACTCGTCGAACGGCATTTGGCTTGTCTAGACCCTTTAAACGCGCTTGTCAATTGACTTCGCGTCATTTTAGATTGACAGCTTGTCAGCAAGACTCGATATTTTTATTGGACATACGATGTGGATCGAGCCATGAAAATTGAACCACGACAAACAATCAAGAACGGTTCGAACTCACATCCTGTCGTCAAGGAATTGGCCACGATCGAGCGCGTTCTAGCCCTCTCAGTGGGCGCCAGCGGTTTGCTTATCGCGCTCTACTGGATCACCATCGCGATTATCGACGGAGGTGAAGCGTCGACCTTGACGACTGCGCCAATATTGGGTCGCTGCAGGCCGCCAACTGTGTGGGGACGGAACGTTTGTGAACTACGACAATTCACGTCCCCCGGACAACTCTGGTTCCTCGCAATTATTTCTCTCGGTTTTGCATTGTTGACCTTCTTTTTCACCCGTTTATCCAACCGAACCGGACTGGTCGTAATAGCCATGTCTACGGCCATTGTTCTTGGTACGTCGGTTTATAGCGGGGTGCTCGTTGCGTGGTCTGCGACGGTGTTCGTTGTCTTGTGGTTCCGACATTCACGACTATCAAAGAAAATTACCTAGAACGGCGCCTTTCTCTCTGGACGGCACTCCCAGCCATATCATTCTCATTCACGCGGAGTAGGCACATCGACAACGCACTCCGCTCAAACCTGAGCATCGAGATTGCGGAGGGATATTTGCCTTTGTTCTTGATTCGGGTTGATCGCGATAGGGCGGCCGCGCAGAATGGGAGTCGATCGAAGGAAATAGGACCAAAAAATTAGAAGTCGAATGAAGTCTCTCTAAGAGAAGGGGCGCCCTTAGTGACGAGCGGGCGGATCGTAGGACTCTTACCTGACGCATCACAGCTCAGCGGCAATGGTGTCTGGGACACACATGACACGCGCTCGCTCCCGGAAATACTCTGGGGCGCGTTCGACCGAGAGTTCAGCGGGGTCGAAGATCTGAAAGCGTCCTTGCGCGAGCGTCCCCGTGAGCACTCCGCCGCGCCAGCGGCAAGGGCTGCGGCGACGCATGGACCAATTGGGAGATCAGAATTCCCGTTGCTGGTGACTTCGTCAGGCGAAGAGCCTCCCCACCATCTCTCTCCATGAACGCGGGTCGCGCCATCAACTCGCGGCCTGGGTCCTATAACGAATTGAATTGACGCGCGAGGCACAGGGTCTGCGTGGACTACCGGTACCGCCCCGATCGCTGCCGCTCCCTCTAAGTCAGCCTGGCGCAAGTCCGTCCGTCGATCTGCCAGTGGCACAACTCGAGTGGCAAGAGGTGAATGGGTCGGGACCGAGATCACAACGGATTTGACGATCCCGCTGGCACGCGCAAGCAGATTAATCAGCATCCGAGCGCAGTCCCGAACTGGGGGCATCTGTGCGACCTCTGCCGGTCCGACTATCGAGACCGTGACAGACAACGCTCGCCATTTCCGGAGCACCGCTATCTCTCGCTGGAATCCATGGATCAATTGACGAGCGGGGCGCTTGCGCCAGCGACGAAGGCAATCGCGAGAGTCAAGTGACAAGATGGTCAAGAATCGAGACGTGCTCCGCCGGGAGTTTCACCACTCGAAGGAACTTGATTGGCCAACGGGCCATTCGTCACAAAATTGTCATCAAAAAGCGATTGATCGACGGACTCTTAATACTACTATTTCACCTAATTCTAGTGAGTTACTAGTATTTACGAGAGGAACATCATGAACTTCCAGTCACCGCGGTGGGCTCGACTCGGTGTAGTTGCCGTTGCCGCCATTATTCCCGCGTCCACGCTCTCCATCACCAAAGCGGGCGCCACGTCGTCGGTCAACGTGAACG
>JANXTQ010000180.1 GCA_025352305.1 Actinomycetes bacterium | reverse complement strand
CTCGAGTAGGCAGATCAGCCAGAACAACGCGGCGTCGGGGTCTGATCCGCGAACCGACTTAATGAACGCGCTGACTTGGTCGTAGTGAGAGTCAGCGGACTGGTGGTGCACTCGGCCGTCGCGCGCCGCCACGACGTGGTCAACTCCAATTTCCACCGGCCCCGGTGTCGACCCGGCGAGCGCTAGTGCGACGTCGAGCGTCGTCAGAGCGGCACGGCCGTCGCCGTCGGCACTCGCGACAATGTGCTGGAGCGCCTCGGGAGTCGCTGCGGCGCCCCGGCTCGCGAGTCCACGATTCACCAGCGTGAGCAGTGCGTCGTCATCGAGCGGATGAACCCGCCACTGCGTTGTTCGAGAAATAAGTGCCGCGTTGACTTCAAAGTAAGGATTTTCGGTCGTTGCGCCGATCAGAGTTATCTCACCGGTTTCCGTGGCGGGCAGCAGCAAATCCTGTTGTGACTTATTGAAACGGTGAACCTCGTCAATGAACAGGACCGTGCGCTCTCCGCGTTCGGCGAGGCGAATTTGTGCCCGCGAGATCACCTCGCGCAAATCTTTAACGCCGCTCGAGACCGCCGACACTGTTTCCACGGTGAATCCCGCCGTGGTGGCCAGTATGCGCGCCAAAGTCGTCTTGCCGGTTCCCGCCGGACCCCACAGGATCATCGAACGCAACTGGCCATTTTCGGCCATCGTTCGAAGCGGCGCGCCGACTCCCACGAGGTGATTCTGACCGACCACGTCGTCGAGCGTGCGAGGTCGAACTACCTCAGCGAGCGGAGCCACCTCGGCGAGGCGTCGCTCGAAGGCGTCGTCAAAGAGCGACGTAAATCACGAACCTTTAGTAACGGGCTTGAGATACAGCTCACGCAACTGGCGATCCGAGATCGTTTTTGGAGCACCCGTCATCAGGTCCGCTCCCGACTGCGTCTTGGGAAAGGCAATGACTTCGCGGATATTTTCTTCTCCGGCGAAAATGGCGGTCAGTCGATCGATCCCAAAGGCAAATCCCGCGTGCGGCGGAGCACCGTATTTAAATGCCCCCAACATGAAGCCAAAACGACTCTCGGCGTCTTCGGCACTGATGCCCAACGCACTAAACACCCGCGACTGAATGTCGCTGCGGTGGATTCGTACGGATCCGCTGCCCAGCTCCCAGCCGTTGAGAACCAAGTCGTAGGCCTGAGATCGAACCGCCAAGGGATCTGTATCAATGAGATCGAAGTCATCGGGGTGCGGCATGGTGAAGGGGTGATGAGCCGCGACCAAATTGCCGTCGTCGTCGTAGCCCTCAAACATCGGAAAATCCGTCACCCAGACGTAGCGGTGCGGACCTTCCCACACCGGAGGCGAACCGAGCTCACTGCGAATGGTTCCGAGCACCTTGCACGCCAGAGCGTGTTCGTCAGCGACCATCAAAATGAGGTCCCCCGACTGAGCGTCGTCGATGCGGCGAACTCCCGCACGCTCGTCGTCACTTAAGAAGCGGTCAAGGGGCGAGTCCAATCCGTCATCAGTGACCCGAAACCACGCGAGACCCTTGGCACCAATGGACTTGGCCTTCTCCGTCAGCGCATCGAGACGACTTCTTGAAAAGGTTGCGCCGCCCGGAACTCGAAGCGCTTTCACCACTGGGGCCGCAAACGCTTTCACCTCGGTACCGCCAAAGAGTTCACTGACATCGTGCAGCACCATGGCGAAACGAAGATCCGGCTTGTCGGTACCGTAGCGATCCAATGCTTCGAACCAAGTCATGGTGTCAATGGTGCTCGGGCGCTCGCCCGTTGCGGCCTCGGCAGCGTCGAGCACCGCTTGGGAGACGAACTCCAAAATATCGATCTGTCCGACGAAACTGGCCTCAAGGTCCAGTTGTGTGAACTCAAACTGGCGGTCTGCTCGCAGGTCCTCGTCGCGCATACAGCGAGCAATTTGGTAGTAACGATCAAAGCCACCGACCATCAACAGCTGCTTAGCGATTTGGGGGCTTTGGGGTAGTACGTAGAACTCACCGGCGTGCATGCGAGACGGAATCACGAATTCACGGCTGCCCTCGGGCGTGGGTGCCCACAGCAGGGGCGTTTCTACTTCGCAAAATCCTTGGCGATCCATCGCGGCGCGAATGGCTGCGTTGACTCGAGCACGCAGGCGCAGATTGCGCTGCATCTGATCGCGACGCAGATCCAAGTAGCGATAGCGAAGTCGAACTTGCTCGTCAATCTCGACGCGATCATCGAGCTGAAAAGGAACCGGTTCCGCACTGGACAGCACCTCAACGGTGCACTCGCTGAGCTCAATTTCGCCGGTACGCAGCTTGGCGTTGATCGTTCCGGCGGGTCGACTACTCACCGTTCCGGTGATTCGCACCACGTACTCACCGCGGACATCGATACTGCCGTCCACCACCGCCTGAATAATTCCGGATCGATCGCGTACGTCTAAAAATGCGAGATGTTCGCCGTGCTCGCGGCGTTTGGCCACCCACCCACAAATGGTGATCCGATTTCCAAT
>JANXTQ010000175.1 GCA_025352305.1 Actinomycetes bacterium | reverse complement strand
GCGCTCGCGTGGGCAGTTTGAGCTCTCGCCACCAGACCACGTCGGTCACGTCACCGAACGTACAGATCATCGCAATCCCGGAACCCTTGTCGGGGTCCGCGAGTTCGTGCGCCAGCACCGGAACTTCCACGTGAAATAGCGGAGTCGTAGCGGTGGTACCAAAGAGGGCTTGGAAACGCTCGTCGTCGGGGTGCGCCACGAGCGCAACGCAACTCGCCAGCAACTCGGGACGAGTTGTCTCAATATCGATGTATCCGTCGCCGGACGACCGCTGAAAGCGAATGCGGTGATACGCACCCGGGCGTTCGCGATCTTCGAGCTCGGCCTGGGACACGGCAGTTCGAAAGTCAACGTCCCACAACGTCGGGGCCGTGGAGGAGTACACGTGTCCGTCGCGAAGCAGCTCCAGAAATCCTCGTTGCGAAATGGCTTGAGCGTGAGGTGAAATGGTCGAATATTCGAGCGACCAATCGACGCTTAAGCCCAGGCGCTGCCACAACTCTTTAAATATGATTTCGTCCGTCGTGGTCAGTTGAACGCACAACTCCACGAAATTCTTTCGAGAGATTGAAATTTTCTTGTCACTGACCTTTTCCGGTGCCCGAAACTCTGGGTCGTAGGCCATTGACGGATCGCAGCGCACCCCGAAGAAGTTCTCCACTCGACGCTCGGTGGGAAGTCCGTTGTCATCCCAGCCCATCGGATAAAAGACTTTCCGGCCGCGCATTCGCTGATATCGAGCGATGGTGTCGGTTTGGGTGTAGCTAAAAACGTGACCAATATGCAGTGAACCAGAGACCGTCGGCGGAGGAGTGTCGATGCTAAAAACCTGTTCGCGAGTAGCGCTGCGGTCAAAGCGAAAGATCTCCTCGCTCTCCCAGCGCGGCGTCCACTGCGCCTCAAGCCCGTCAATAGTCGGCTTTTCGGGGATCGCCCGTTTCGGAGAGGACGAAGGATTTTGCATGTGTGCCGTAGTTTAGAAGAGTGCTTCGTCTCTACGATTCTGTTGCCGGCGAGGTTCGCGAGTTGGAGATGCGCGATCCCGGTCGATTCACGATGTACGTCTGCGGACCAACCGTCAGCGGTTCGCCCCACCTCGGGCACGGGCGATTCTCCTTGGTGTGGGACGTCGTACGCCGGTGGCTCAGTTTTAACGGCATTGATGTCAACTACGTCAGCAACATCACCGATATTGACGACCGGATCATTGCGCGCGCCCGGGACGAATCGAGGAGCGAGACCGATGTAGCGGACCAGTACGAGGCCGAATGGGTGGATGCCATGGCCGCCCTCGGAGTCGCGGCTCCCACGAGTGATCCTCACGCCACCGCGTTCGTTGATGAAATGGTCGCACTCATCGAAGAACTCATTTCCCGCGACGTTGCTTATGAAACCAGCGACGGCGTCTATTTCGACGTCTCCACGGTGCCCGACTACGGAGTTCTCGCCGGACAAGACGTGGACTCGTTGCGCGCCGGCGCACGGGTGGAGACCGTTGACGAAAAACGCTCGCCCCTCGACTTCGCGTTATGGAAAAAAGTAAAAGAGGGCGAACCCAGTTGGCACGCGCCATTCGGAGCCGGACGACCCGGTTGGCACACCGAATGCGTCGTCATGTCCGAAGCGCTGCTCGGCGACGGCTTTGACTTGCACGCCGGTGGTCTGGACTTGAAGTTCCCACATCATGAAAACGAACGCGCGCAAGCTGTCGTGCTCAACAAGAGGTTCGCTCGCCGGTGGGGGCACAACGGCTGGGTCATGGTGGGCAATGAAAAGATGGGCAAGTCGCTCAATAATTTCACCACGCTGAGTGAACTACTGGCTTCCACGGATCAACGCGCGTATCGACTTCTCGTTCTGCGCTCTCACTACCGCAGTCCCATTGAAGTGTCCAAAGTGACGTTGAGTGACGCCGAACGCGCGCTGGAACGACTGGACACTTTTGCTCGGCGATTCGAACTGGCTCCGCGCGCCGGCCAAGTAATTGAACGGCACCGTGACAGTGATTTTGCCGGCGTCGGAGAGCAGTTGCTCCATAACGTCTCGACGCGCCTCGACGACGACCTTGACACTCCCGGCGCTCTCTCGCTGCTCTTTGACGCCCTATCGAGTGCGAATTCAGCGGCCGACAGCGGTGAGGACGCGAGCGCTCGCGAACTCGCCACGGCAGTCGCCGCTCTGTTTGGCGCGCTCGGACTGTCACTGGATGGATCCAGCGACCAAGAAGTGTCCGCACACACGCAGTCGTTGGTGACTGAGCGAGACGCGGCTCGAGCCCAACGTAACTGGGCGGAAGCCGACCGGCTCCGTGACGAACTCGTGGGTGAGGGCTGGATCGTTGAGGACTCAACGGGTGGAACAGTCATTCGTCGCTAACGCAGTTGATCAACGAGTCAGACGACTCACCAGTGACGTCTTGTTGAGACGACCCGGGCACTCCGATGACGCAGCGTGGAGTTGTAACGCGAGGCTCACGACCCTCGGGGACGCCTGCGCCTAAGGTTGCCACGGTTACTCACGAGTAACACGCGAAGGAAGCGCTTTCGTGGCGACACTCTGGTCGCACTGAATTTCTTGGAGGTTGTCCATGGCCGAGTTCTCCATGCAGTTGAACGAAGACCAGCAGACGCTGAAGGATTGGGTCCACGGATTCGCCGAAAACGTCATGCGCCCGGTCGCTCACGAGTGGGACGAGCGCGAAGAGACGCCGTGGCCCGTCATTGAAGAGGCTGCCAAAATTGGAATGTACAGCCTCGACTTCGTATCGAACGCATTTTCCGACAAGACCGGTCTGTCGATGATGTTGTACTTAGAAGAACTCGCCTGGGGTGACGCCGGACTGTGCATGGCCATTGTGGGCAGTTCACTCGCTGTCGCTGGAATCATGGCTAACGCCACGCCCGAACAGGCGATGGAATGGATCCCGCAGTGTTACGGCACTCCCGGGGACCTCAAGCTCGGCGCCTTTGGAGTGTCCGAGCCCGATGCCGGCAGTGATGTGTCGGCGCTGCGTACGCGTGCGATCTACGACGAAAAAACTGATGAGTGGGTGCTGAACGGCACTAAGACGTGGATCACCAACGGTGGCATTGCCCACACACACGTGATTGTGGCGTCCGTCGAGCCCGAACTGGGATCGCGCGGTCACGCCAGCTTCGTCATTGGCGAAGGCACCAAGGGAATCCGCATGGGACAGAAGTTCCAGAAGATGGGTATTCGCGCGAGTCACACCGCCGAGGTCGTCTTGGAGGACTGTCGCATTCCCGGCAATCAGTTACTCGGTGGAAAAGAGAAGCTCGACGAGCGTCTTGCGCGTGTTCGCGAAGGCAAAAAGGCTTCGACCCAGGCCGCCATGGCCACCTTTGAAGCCACTCGTCCGGCCGTCGGCGCTCAAGCTCTTGGTATTGCCCGCGCGGCCTACGAGTATTCACTCGATTACGCCAAGGAGCGTAAGCAGTTCGGCCGAGCGATCATTGAGAACCAGGCGATTGCCTTCAAACTCGCCGACATGAAGGTCCACATCGACGCAGCTCGACTGCTGTGCTGGCGCGCCAGCTGGATGGCCGCGACACGCCAGCCGTTCCTCAACGGCGAGGGCTCCATGTCCAAGCTGTTCGCTTCAGAGACCGCGGTCAAGGTAACGGACGAAGCCATTCAGATTCTCGGTGGATACGGCTATATCCGTGAGTACCCCGTCGAGCGTTGGCACCGCGACGCAAAGATTTACACGATCTTTGAAGGCACGAGCGAGATCCAGCGCTTGGTTGTCGCACGAGCAATTTCCGGAATTCACATCAAGTAATTGCCGTCACGGCGAGTCGCGACGTGCTGGGGTACCGTGTCGCCGTGACGCGCGAGGAGATTGACGCATTCATTGCTGCGCCATTTGCGAAATCGCGAACAACGCTCTTCGATCACGTCGCTCGGCTGCTTTTGGCGATCTTTTTTGTCACGTTCGCCGTTGAGATTGTGGCCTCTACCTACGACTACTGGACCGACGCTGGAATTTTTGGTCACTTCGGTCTTTGGATATGGATCCACTATTGCGTGTTGTCGATTAGTGAACCCATCTTTGCCGCAGTCTTTGTTCTGATGCCGTTTGCTCTAAAAGTGGCGGCTTTTAGGTACGCAACGACGCCGGAATCGCCTGCTCGAGTCAGTGACATCGTGGGTGTTCGATTTCTTCAGTCTGCGGCGCTAATCGTCTCGGTGGGCTCATTGCTCGGGTTGTTATCAATATTTTTCATCGAACAAGAGAACGGTTCCAACCTTTTATCTCGTTTGGTGAGTGGGTTATCTCCTTTGTCGTCTTCAGCGATCGGAGTATTCGTCTTTGTGCTGTGTCGGAGAATCAGTCCTCCACCGACTGACGCTTAGAGACTTAACGGATTGATTGTGTCAGCGATTCGAATTGTCACTTTGTGTACGGGAAACGCTGCGCGTTCCGTCATGCTCGGATACATGTTGAACACGCTGGCGCATGCCAACGGCGCAGATTGGGAAATTCGAACTGCCGGCACTCACGCTGTCGAGGGTCAAGCAATGAGCCAGAGAACGCTGGAAGCGCTCGAAAAACTCGAAGAGTTGGGTGAGCATCACTTTCGCTCGCATCGGAGCCATCAGTTGACGAGCGAAGACGCCGAGTGGGCCGACGTAATTATTGCGGTTGAGTCCGATCACGTTAACTACGTCCGAGCGAACTTTGCGAGCGCCGCCGAGCGAACAGTCCAACTTCGATCCTTCTGTCTTCTCGCTCCGCTGGACGGTGACGTTGCCAGCCAAGTTGCCGAGGTGGCAACGGGTGAGCCCGAGCCGGGTTTAGATGTGGCCGACCCGGCCGGGGGAGATCAAGGGACCTACGACCGCTGTGCGGTGGTGTTGTGGG
>JANXTQ010000174.1 GCA_025352305.1 Actinomycetes bacterium | reverse complement strand
GCACTAGCAGTTGCGGGAGTTCTCTTGATGTGGGGTGCGACGTTTGCCACCAGCACCGTGCACAACCAATTAGCTCAGCAACAGATCACATTTCCTCCCGCGTCCGCGTTTGCTCACCCGGCCGTTGGCACGGAAATTACGCCGTCGATGATCCCGTCGGTCTCGCAGTACGCCGCTCAAAAATTACTTACGGGCGCTCAAGCTCAGGTGTACGCCGACAATTTCATTGCAGTTCACTTACAAGAGATCGGCGGCGGACTGACGTACTCAGAACTGAGCGCTAAGGCCATGGCCGATCCCAGCAACGCTGCATTGCAAGGACAAGTAGCTACCGTCTTTAAAGGAACAACGCTTCGAGGACTGCTCCTCGAGGCGTACGCCTTTTCGATCTTTGGTGAGATTGCGCTTATCGCAGCAATAAGTTGCTTGGTTCTCGGGGCCTTGATGTTGTTGCTAACAGGTCTCGGAGTAATTCACTACCGCCGCACGAGTAATACCGTGGAGTTTCCCCAAACTAAGTAAGTAATTGGCGCTTCAGAAAACTGGGAACTGGGAACGGTTCCCGGTTTTCTGCCGCTCTAGAGCAACCGAGCGAGCTCTTCATGGGCGCGAGAGATCTCTCCGTCAAAAACAGCTCGACCATCGCTCACGATGAGTGCGCGAGAGCACAATCGCTCAATGTGGCCGAGGCGGGTCTCGATGATCAGCAGAGCGGCACCGCTTGACGTGACTTTCGACAACGCTTCGTAGACGTCATTCGCGGCCGCCGGCGATAGACCCATTGCGGGCTCGTCAGCAATGAGCAGTTTGGGTTGGGCTGCCAAAGCGGCGCTCACTGCCACGAGGCGTTGTTGGCCGCCGGAGAGTTGACCGGCCTTGGTGCGTCGACGATCCTTCAATGCGCCAAGCGACTCCAAAGCGTGGCTGAGCCGTTCTCTTCGTTCCAGCGAATTCGATCCACCAACGCGCATGACCAAATTCTCTTCAATGCTCAGACCGCTAAATAATCCAACACCTTCCGGCAAGTGCACCACGCCTAAGCGAGCGACGTCGTGAGTTCGCAGCGACGCGATCGACTTACCAAGAACGTCGAGACGGCCCGAGCTGATGGGAACGAGCGACGTTGCCACACGCGCCAGGGTCGATTTACCAACCCCGTTTCTGCCCAAAACGGCTAGAGCTTCGCCCGCGCCAAGCGTGAAACTGAGGCCATTCAATGCCCGATACGCACCGTAAGAGGCAACGACGTCCTCGAAGCACAGAGCGCTCACTTCGCAGTGCCCAGCCATGAGGTCAACACTCGCTCATTTGCGATCACGTCGTCGTAGGTCCCTTGAGCAATGACCTGACCGGCGTCCATGGCAATAACTCGCTGTGACGCCGCTTCAATCGTGGCGAGATTGTGATCAACCAGCAAGATGGCGAGACCGGTTTCGCTTCGTACTCGCGTGACAATATCGACGAGATGTGCGGACTCGGTGTTGTCGAGACCCGATGACGGCTCATCGGCGAGTAGGAGTCGCGGTCGTGCGACGAGCGCGCGCGCGAGTTCCACCGCGCGGCGCTGTCCGAGCGACAACGTCGTGGCAGGGACGTGGCTCACTTCGCTCAGTCCGCACAGTTCGAGCAGTTCGTTTACGCGCGAGCGTTCCGCGGGCAAGGTGGCGCCACCACGAAAAAGGTCACGCATTGGTCCTTGGCGGCCCTGATGAGCTTGCAGTGATACCAAGACGTGATCGGCCACGGACAGTCCGCCAAAAAGTTCGACCAACTGAAACGTTCGACCTATTCCTCGTCGCGAACGCGCGTCCGCGCGAGCGGGCAGCGCGGCACCTTCAAAAAGAACGTTGCCCGACGTGGCGACCAATTCGCCCGCAATTACTTTAAAGAGTGTTGTTTTGCCGGCGCCGTTCGCACCCACTAGTCCCACCGACTCGCCCATTTCAACGCTCAGTGAGACGTGGTCCACCGCAACGTTGGCTCCAAAGTGCATTGATACATCGATGACCTCGAGCAGCGCACTCACTGATCCCTCATAGGGGATAGTTCGTTGACATCAGCACCATTCGCCGGAAGCACTAACGATGGCCGTGCCCTCAATACCAGTAGGGCGAGGCGGTGCTTGACGAACTCAACAATTCCTTCAGGATGTTTTGCGTAGGTGAAGGCACCGAGCGAGAGAACCAAAATTGTGAGAGTTGGCCCATCGAAAGATGTCCCCGCGCGCGCCGGCAGGTACTGAACAGCCTGTTGAATTAGTTGGTAGGCGAATCCCGCTTCGATGGCACTTTGAACGGAGGTCACGCCCAATGTGACAACAATGACGAGAAATGTCGGACCGTAGATTGAGTAGAAGTTGTCGTAGCTGGCCTGTTGATTGGCCATGGCGTAAAAAGCACCACCGGGATTAGGACAAAACACGCCTGGAATTGCATTCAGCCGTTTTACTATGGTATCCCTTCTTAATTGATATTCAGCTTT
>JANXTQ010000043.1 GCA_025352305.1 Actinomycetes bacterium | reverse complement strand
TAGGCGACGTCGATGGTGATTCCCTGTTCGCGCTCAGCGCGCAGTCCGTCAGTCACGAAGCTGAGGTCGAGGTCGCCCACGCCACGCTTGGCCGAGGCTGCGGCCACGGCGTCGAGCTGGTCATCAAATAGTTGACGAGTGTCGACGAGCAAACGACCAATCAGCGTTGATTTTCCATCATCGACCGAGCCGACAGTCGCAAAACGAAGTAGTTCAATCGGTGCCGTCATTTAGAAGTAGCCCTCACGTTTGCGATCTTCCATGGCGGTCTCGCTGAACTTGTCGTCCGCGCGAGTGGCGCCGCGTTCTGAAACATTGGTCAGTGTTATTTCGTGGATGATGTCCGCCACGGTGTCGGCCGATGACAGCACGGCGCCCGTGCAGGAGGCGTCGCCAACGGTGCGGTAGCGAACCATGTGGCGTTCAATGATCTCACCCGGCTTGGGATGAACAAATTCGCCGGCCGCGAGCCACATTCCGTCGCGCATAATCACGGGTCGCTTGTGGGCAAAGTAGATCGTCGGAAGTTCGACATTTTCACGCTCGATGTACTGCCAAACGTCAAGTTCGGTCCAGTCAGAAAGCGGAAAAGCGCGAAGGTGCTCGCCCGCGTTGACCTTGCCCTGATAGAGCTGCCACAGTTCGGGACGTTGGTGTCGAGGGTCCCACTGGCCAAAGGCGTCGCGGAAACTGAGGACGCGTTCTTTAGCGCGCGCTTTGTCTTCGTCTCTTCGTGCACCACCAAATGCGGCGTCAAACTTGTGGTGTTGAATCGCGTCGAGCAAGGTGACCGTCTGTAGTCGGTTGCGCATGCCGAGCGGACCCGGATCTGGAACTCGGCCCTGATCAATGGAGTCTTGAACTTTGGCGATGAGCAGCTGGGCGCCGTACTTGACGGCCATGGCGTCACGGTATTCGAGAACTTCGTGAAAGTTGTGGCCGGTATCGACCTGCATGATCGGGAACGGAAGTTTCTGGGGCGCAAATGCCTTCGCCGCGAGGTGCAACAACACGGCAGAGTCTTTGCCGCCGGAGAACAGTAAGACCGGTCGCTCGCACTCGGCCGCAACTTCGCGCAAAATAAAAATTGCGTGGCTCTCGAGCAGGTCGAGGTGGTCAACGCCAGCGGGGGAGGGGGTCACGGTAGTCATGGGTGCAGGTTTTAATCCCAAATATTCGGGCGGATTTGAAAGTCTACCGAATCGCTAGGGTATTGCCACCTTTCGAACCTAGGCGAACCGTGACGAACATTGATTCTGCACTCAACGAGGAACTTATTCGAGCGAGCGCTCGCCTCGAACATGCGTCGCCACAAGAGATTGTTTCGTGGGCGATTGATCGATTTAACGGCGACCTCAGTTTCGCGTGTTCCTTTGAAGACGTAGTTCTGCTGGACATAGTCCGACACCTCAAGCCCGACATTGAGGTGATTTTTCTCGATACGAAGGGCCACTTCGCCGAGACTTACGAATTTTTGAATCGACTCGAGGGTGAGTGGAATCTCAACGTCACGCGAACGCAACCTGGGACGGATGCGGACGCGTGGCCGTGCGGCACGGCCGAGTGCTGTCAACGTCGAAAAGTGGAGCCGCTCGGTGCAGCCCTGGCGGGTAGAGCCGCCTGGTTAACGGCAGTCAAACGAGTCGACGCCGTCACTCGAGCCAACATGGACGTCGTCTCGTGGGACGACAAGTTCCACCTTGTAAAGGTCAATCCATTAGCTACGTGGAGCGATGAGGACATTGCTTATTACATTGGCGCGCATGAACTTCCCGAGCACCCTTTGTGGGCGCAGGGTTACGCGTCAATAGGGTGCGCCGCGGTCACCGAGAAGCCCGCGCCTGGATCCGATCGACGATCAGGTCGATGGGCCGATAGCGACAAGGCCGAGTGCGGGCTCCACGACGGTTGATATCCACCAAATAACACCCATTTCCCATTACTTTTGACGCAATGCCATAAGGGCAGTGCGAGGGGGATGGCGGATGCTCATTGGGATCCTTGCGGTTATCTGGATCGCCGTGCTCTCGCCCATCATTATTCGTCGCTTGCGCGATCAAGACACCGACCGTTCCATCGTGAATTTCCACGAGAGAATGGCCCGCCTCGGTGGCCAAAATCCGCCCTTCGTGGAGCCTGCTCATCGCCTCGACGTGAGCGACGAGGCACCACCTCGCGAACTATTGGAGAGTGAAGTAAATCCTCCAACTCGCGCTCCGCATTTGCGCGTCGTGCCGGTCAATGCCACACGTTCGGATTTAGAACACGACCAGAGCTGGGACGAGTGGTCGCTGTCGCACAGCGATGACCCGTACGAAACGTCGACGCCGCGACGTCTCGTTGGCGCGTACGCGAATCCCCGCGCGGCTGCATATTCGCGTGTACCCGCGACGAACGTCGCGGCGAGTGCCGCATCGTCGTCGCCCTACGGCACTCGCTCGCAACGCGTACGACGTCGACGCACGTTACTGACGTTGACGGCGAGCACGGTGTTGTCGAGCGCGGGAGTACTTCTCATAAATTCGATCATCATCGATGTCGTAGCACTCCTGGCCTGGAGCGCGTTGATTGGTTTTCTCGCTCTGATGTACTACGCGTTATCAACGGGCCTGCTGTCGTCCTCGTCAATGCCCGCAGGTCGAGCGGCGCCAGTTCGACGTGCGGAACCGGTGACGTACAACGAATTTGATCTCGCGTACGAGTCACAAAATTCTGGATACTCTCGAGAAGAGGAAGTTCGTCGCTACGCCCAAGCCCAATAACGCTCTATTGGGCGCAGGCTAAAGTAGTGGGTTCTCGGGGGTGTAGCTCAGATGGCAGAGCGCTACGTTCG
>JANXTQ010000142.1 GCA_025352305.1 Actinomycetes bacterium | reverse complement strand
GTGAAGTCGAAACGCGAGTGACTTTTGCGACTGAGTGAGACGTGCCGCCATCAATATCCTCCTGTGTTGGGTACTCTCATTTCACAGGATCGTTGCGCTCACCCCTTGAAACCGCCCATTCCAAGAGGAATCTGAAATCATGCAACTCAAGTTACTTCACTTAGGCCGCATAAGCTGAATGAAGAACATAAGTCGTCGCGGCTCCAACGGTGACCGCCCGATAAGTGCGCCTGCCGTTTTCAAAAAGTCTCGAGAAAACACAGACTGGTTCATATCGTTGTCATAGATTTCTCGTTGACGCGACAAAAAACCCCGGCAGGGCGCCGGGCGCGCGCCGTTTCGATCAATCGAACTGGGGTTGCCGGGTGAGCTGAGCGAGCTGTGATTTTGCGATCGCCGAGATCTCCGGAGGCAACCCCATCGTTTCCTTACTTGCAGCGTCGATCGCGTCCCCGGCTCGCTCCACGAGCTCGTCGAGGATTACTTCGATCGCTTCGCGCCGCATTCCCCAAGACTCCGCCTCCTGAACCAGCCGTTCATTCGCGACCTTGCGGGTCTTGTGGACGTTGTCGACGTACATCGCCAGGTCGCCGTCTTCGTAGTACAGCGTTGACATGACGTCGTATAACGGGGTTAGCTCAATGGAACCGTCCCGGTGATGAAGGAGCGAGAAGTTCTTCGCGTGCGCATCACCGTTGCCGAGCATCACGTTGACGAACGTCGCTTGGAGAAGTCGGCTCAATGAGTCCGGTTTCGCAGACTCTCGGAGCACCGTGGCAATCCGACGCAAGGACGGACCGCCGTTTTCCTGGTATTTTTTCTTCGGAGGCGCAGACACAACCTGGCAAAAGTCTTCCTGGTGAATTCGCTCGACGTTGCCCTTATCGTCGACAATCCGGTCGTAGCGCTCGACAATGATCACCTTGCGCCCGGCGAACTCGGACGTCTCAATAGATGCCGTTGTGAGTCCGAGGTTGCGCGCCACTCGCATGCAGAACGCCTCATTCTCCACGGTGTTTGGGTAGTCGCGGATCTCCGGCTTGATGATGTGAGTCGACGGCGTTCCGTCGATCGGCTCACCCCAGGTGCCGTCGGGCATCTGGGTGAGGAGCAATTTCTCCTGCACGCCAGCGAGAGAGATGCGTACGCGCCTCGTGACGCCGAGCGGCGCTCTGCGCAGGTTTGCAACCTTCTCTCCTACCTGAGCGTTCGTCAGCGGAGCCGCGCTAAGAGTCGACGCAGATGCGGCGGGCACTTCGTCAGACGGTTGAATAATGACCGCGCCCGCACAGTCGCGGCCGAGTGCGCCGATGAGTCCGAACGTGTCGGCCGCACGGAGATCGAGCTGGTCTGCAATCGCACGGCGTTGATCTTCTTCCGGCAAAAGTCCGTCTAGAAACGCCCGCGTGCGAGCCGGGGGGAAGTAGATGTCGGCCAGCGGGAGCCCTATCGAGAGCAGCGGAGTTCCGAGCTCATATTTGCCAAGTGCCTCGGAGGTGTACTGCAATCGCAGTCGGTTCCGAGATTGGGTGACGGTCGCGACGCGTTCGCCGTAGAGCCACACGGAGAGTTCGTCCGCCACTAAGTGTCCGCCCTGTCGAGAGTCATGTTGACGCCAAGCTCACGCAGAACCGCCAAGAGTCGATTGATGTACTCGGTGTCGTGACCAGTCTCTAAGGCATTGACATAGTTCCTCGGGATTCCAGTCCGCTTAGCCAACTCCGTTTGTGAGACCGCCGCAGCGGTGCGGTAGTGGCGGATTGCGATCCCGAGGGACTGGGCGCTGTAAACGCGGAAGGACTGCTTGGGCGAGTTCATGTCGCTTACACTCATATTCGTGCAGTATACACAAATGTCGCTTGCACGGATATTTAACCAAGTGACTATTTGGTCAGTTGCGCGGATATCCGTGCAACGAGGGATCAGACCCCGACGGGATCATCAAGTGCCCAGGCGCGCCAGATCTAGCTCGCTTGGACAGATCCTTCAAACCCGAACCGATGATCCTGAAGCCGCCTCGCACCGTCGCGATCTCCTCTTCCGTGAACAGATCGCCTTACCAAATCAGGATCACACGCCATTCGAAGCTGAAGTAATGACGGTTACCCTCGTAGAGTTTCACGAACCCATCTGAGGGTGCCTGTGCCAGACGCCACGCTACGGGGTAGAAATTCCGTGATACTTAGTGGATTCGGATTCCCGTCGCCCGCTCTCTATGTGGTTAACCCCATTCAGTGGTCCAACAAAGTCGAAATTCTGGCTCACGTCCATTCACCGTTTATCCGTTGTCACCAATCCTGCCCAAACATCGTGTTTTTGGACGTTTTGTCCCACGTTGCTGAACCTGGTTCATTGGGTTCAAACGCGGCGTCCTGTTGGCGAGCAATAGGTGTAGTTTGAGCGCTACATCTCAGTAACTGGAATGCTATTGGGGAGACCGATTGACCCAAATCGGCGATTTCTGGGACCGTCACGCGCTCTACGTATTGGAGGAATTCATTCCATGGACAATCGACCTGGCTTTAGAGCCCTCTCCGTTCTAGTCCTCGCAACGACAGCCGTACTTTCGGGGTTCAGCCCTGCAGCATTCGCGACCGGAGCCAGTGGGTGGGATCAGCTGGGACACGGCAGTACAACAGCACTGTCCGCGCTTGCCGGCAAAGTCGATGCCCTCAATACCAGTGATCCCGGGTTCCTCTTCGCCGGTGGAGACTTCCTAAATGCGGGCGGCATCGCAAACGCCGACCACCTCGCACGATGGAACGGCACGGCGTGGAGCGCCGTCAACGGCGCCAGCACACTCAACGGCGCCGTCAATGCAATTGCCTATCACGCTGGAAAGGTTTTCGTCGGTGGAGTATTCACCAAAGTGGGCGGAAATACAAATATCAACTACCTCGCCGAGTGGACGGGCTCCGCTTGGATCTCACCGTGCTCCGGTACCAATCCAATTACGGCCTACGTGTCGGCACTCCAAATCGTCAACAACACCCTGTACGTCGGAGGCTCGTTTTCCAACGCCTCCGGCATCGCGGAAGCCGACTATTTGGTGGGATGTGACCTCTCGACAGGGGCTGCGAGCGCAACGGTCCCTAAAGATGGCGACCTCAATTCCGCAATTCTCGCCCTCGCGGCCGACAGCAACGGCACTCTGTACGCCGGTGGCAACTTCAATAATTTTCAGGGCAACATTGGCGAAGACCACGTTGCGTACTTGCAAGGCGGCGCGTGGCACCAAATGGGTGTCGCCCACGCGGTGGATGACCGCGTTCGATCACTCACGGCGCACGGTACTGATGTTTACATCGGCACCGATGCCACAAACGTGGCGGGAATTGCTCAGGCCGACCATGTGGTGCACTGGGACGCAAATTCGCTGAGCTACAGCGCGATGGGCTCCAATACTGGCGGTACTGACGGCTGGTTTAACAGCTACGCATTCATCTACGGCATGACCACGTATAACTCGTACGTATTCGTATCGGGTTCGTTTCAAAATCCAAACGGCGTCGCCACCGCCGACGAATTCGCTTACTTTGACGGATCCAACTGGCACGCCCTTGGTTCAAACGGCGCGGGCAATGGAGCGCTCAATTCATACGTCAACGCCCTCGCGATTTACAACAACTCAGTTGTGGCTGGTGGAAATTTCACCAACGCTGGGGGTGACCTGCTTATTGACTATTTGGGTTCGCACACACTGCTTCGCCCAGACGCTCGGATCGGGACTGCACCGTCCGGCCCCTTCATAGGGGACAACGTGTATAGCCCGACGGGCACCGGTGAAACCAAATCGATTTCCATCGTCCACGGACATCTCGGCACCCTTTTCCTTAATGTTCAAAATGACGGCGTCTTGTCCGACGTTCTCAAGATCTCCGGTTCTGGTGGCGGACACGGGTTCACTGTGGCGTACTCCCAGGGCACTACGAGTGACACCACCAAGGTGGTGGCGGGAAGTTTTGCGACGGCCACGTTGGCGCCTGGGTCAAACACGACGATGCGCGTGACGGTGCATGCTCCCTCCACGCGCGGCGGCACTTTCAGTTTTCTCATTCGCGCTCGTTCGTCGGGCTCGGCGCCTCTGGACGCCGTCACTGTGATCGTGAAGTCCACCTAGCCAGGTGCTGACGTCTCCTCACTTGAACATCGCCTCTGAACTCAGTTTCATTGCCTAATTCCCTTGTCTGAGTTTTTTGGGCATTCGTGAATCCCTCGCTCCACCAGAATCATGCTGAGTCGGGACTCTCCACTTGATCGAGCCATGCAATCCAGCACCTCGACCGACTGAGACACTGCAGGTCTAGCCTCACGTTCACCAACTTCGAATGGATCTCATGTTGAACATCGTTGACCCAACTTCCCAGATTCAACAGGAGATCGCACCTTTCACTCTCCTTGGAAACCGCGGTGAGATCCATAAGAAATCTCGCATCATGGCTTCGAGCCATCACAATCATTGGATATATTGCCGAACTTTCGCCTTGGCGAATCCGAGTGACTTCATGGCGCCAGGGCACTACACGGATCTGTTCTTTCTCGATGAAGCCACGGCCATTTCAGCGGGCCATCGGCCCTGTCATCATTGCCACTACCAAAGGTGGAACGACTTCCACGCCGCCTGGAGGTCAAGAGTGGGACACGAATCCGATGATCAAGATTCAGTCGATCTAGAGATACGCACGGCGCAGGCAACGGTGCAGTCCGGCACCTACCCGCGAAACTCAGCGGCCGAACTGTTGCCGAGCGGAGTCTTCATTCGCGAAATTCCATCGCCCGAGTTGCTGTTGATATTCAAATATCGCCATCCCCAAGACAAGGTCCAGACCTGTGTTTACCCGTGGACCAGTCGTGGATACGGCGTGAAGCGTTCACTTCCAACGGGAGAAGTTGAGGTCGTAACTCCTGCACCGATGCTCGAGGTGATCCAACACGGATTCGATCCGACGCCATTGAACCCGATTCTTGCTTGGTAGTGGACATCCGCAACCCGGGCAACGGCCAATAGAAGCGAGCAGATACCGAGCACGTGGTGAACGAGAATAGCGATATCGAGTCGCCCATTTGTTAACGAGGATATTGTGAGACTCGCCGTTACCTTCGCTTCTAATAAAGGGTCCACCATGGAAACATTTGATGCCATCGTTTCTTCTGCCAAGTTGATTCGGCGTGAAGTTGTGAGGAGATTTCTTTCAGTTGGAACCGTTGCAGTGGTGACGGTGTCGCCGGTGCTCGTGGCCACGTCGAGCGCTGCCAATGCGTTAGTGGTGTCTAAAGCCGCGATCGCTCCGCACCTCACTGCTGCGCCTCTGACCTTCGTCGTCAATACAACCTTTGATACCACTGACATTTCGCCCGGTAACACTAAGTGCCTGG
Source organism: Actinomycetes bacterium (assembly GCA_025352305.1). Classification (GTDB taxonomy): domain Bacteria; phylum Actinomycetota; class Acidimicrobiia; order Acidimicrobiales; family RAAP-2; genus RAAP-2. The sequence continues at coordinate 927 of JANXTQ010000142.1, read as the reverse complement.
ACAATTCCGGTAAGTGTTCGTTGCGCGCCGCGGTGGAAGAAGCCAACGCGCTCACTCGTCCGGTCCTCATTAAATTGGCGAGCGCGACGTACCCCACAACCCTCGGGGCGCTCAACTTGGCATCGCAGTACGGAATCACGATCTCGGGCAACGGATCTGCCGCGACTAAAATTGATGCCTCGGTCGCGAGCGACCGTGCAATCTTTTTGAGTGCTCAGGACGCCACCGCGGTTATATCGAATCTCACGATCTCGGGCGGAACTGCGCTGAGCGGCGGTCTTGCTGCCGATGACGGCGGAAACATTGTGGTGGCCAAGGCAACGGACAGCCTCACGCTTAACTCCGTGGTTGTCTCTCACGGCACGTCAAGCAGCAACGGCGGAGGTATTTACAACAATGGTGCGATGTGGATCAACAATTCGACCATCTCTTCGAATTCCGTCACGAGCCAATACCAGGCATCGGGTGGAGGTATCTACCAAGACGCGGGGACACTGGTTGTCAGCAAGACGAACTTCGCGAACAACTCCGCAATTGGAACAGGTAATGACAAAAGTCAGGGAGGAGCTCTCTACTCAAACCGAGGAACCGAGATCGTTGGAGGAAGTTTCACCAATAACTCCGCACTGTCAACCAAGAACACTGCGGCTGGCGGGGCTCTATTTCTTTCCCAACAGACATCAATTGCTGGAGCCACGTTTACGGGAAATACTGCAGGGCCCTTCATATCGCCCACCAACGTCACCGCCTACGGCGGTGCGATATTTAGTTGCTACGGCGGCTCACTCTTTAGCCATCTCATCGTGACTCACAACTCTGCGACGTCCGTTGGCTCAGGTAATGCATTCGGTGGAGGAATCGACATTGATTGTGGTGCAACTATCTTGAGTAGTCCCACCATTTCTCACAACACGGTGAGCGCTTTAG
>JANXTQ010000106.1 GCA_025352305.1 Actinomycetes bacterium | reverse complement strand
CTAATTTGCTGTCCACAGGAATCCGTCGTCGAGAGTTGAGATTGACGTACGACGAGGCGTGGCCGTGGTGCCGCCATATCTACAAAGTGCCCCCGGCAGGATTCGAACCTGCGCTCACGGTTTAGGAAACCGATGCTCTATCCCCTGAGCTACGGGAGCAAGGCAACTCTGATCAATTCTTGATCCATTCTTGCAAGTTTGGATCGATTGGTTAAGGGACCTTCAATTTAGCGTTAAGCAAGTTTGACACCGGAGAATTGCAGCGCTTGCCACGCATCTTCTAATTCTCCGACGGGCGTGAGTGCTACTGCGACCTTGTATCCCCTCTTATTACGCCACACAATGTGGATGCTCCTCTTTCTTCCAAAAGGCGTACCCGCCCAACCAATCACTTGTATGGACATCAATGCCGTTGCGGACGGAACTACAAATTTGCGACTTTCCATGATCATTCCTTGTGGAGCCTTGACTTCAAAAAAATCGCGATGCACCACAAGCAGCGGCCCATCACCGAGATTCTTGTTCCAATCCACCCAGGAGGCATCCCACCAGCGACGACTCCGTACGAATGTCCGAGTTGAGAAAATAACGTCTCCGTTGTCGTTTTGATCCACTTTTTCTCTCCGTCGCTTCAAATATTGCTCGCTGGGCGCACCGAAAGTGCCCAATTAATAGCACCGCCAAGCGCCACCCACGCGATCACGAGGACCATCTCGCGGAGCCTCAAAGCTTGATTGACCACATGCTCTCCCAAACCGGAAGCTAACCCTATTTTGGCGACAATCATGAGCGCAGCGCCCCCCACCAACGAACCAGCAAAGGCAATCATCCGGGGCCAATTACGCGGTCGCCATCCACGGAGTCGGAATAACCCGCCAAAAAATATGAGAGCGGACAGCAGCGCCCATGTCAGCTCTGCGATCGGGGCCGCATCGATGAACAGTTGTGGTTCCCCATTCCATTGAACGGTCGGCGGAGCAATCAGGACCTCCTGGAAGTCTGGGTGACTGAGCGCGACAGCGGCGTAGATGGCTCCTCCGGCTCCGATCAGCACCCACAGCATCGACAGAGCCCACGTCCAACCCCGCACCCGCAGACCCCCGATGATTATCTTTCGCGCTTCGCGAAAACGGGGTCTAGTCCGGCTCAGCGAGTAATTCGCCAGCAGGTTGTTCAGCAACTCTTCGGACCTCTCACGTCGATACCAGGCGGGATAGGCGCGAAGTAGCCACCGCCAGCGCGGCTCTAGGTCGCCGGGCACGCGCCGGGACGCCAGTTCATCAGCCATTCTCCGAGCATTTTTACTCCACCTTGCGTACCGGATCACTGTTTGAAACGCGATTGGAACACCGATTTCCATTTGAGCGTCCCTAAGTCATTTTCGACAGGTCCGCGAGGAGTAACGATCCCGTGGATCCAGCGAATTCACGGAGCTATTGCTCGAAACTCCTAGCGCGCTCAGTAACCGTTGGCTCCCGAGCAATCCGGTCAGAGTTCTCATAACGGGGCAATCTCTCGAGCCGTGTGATGCGTACAACCAAGCGTGAACACCAGCGCGTGGCTGTGGGGTGCCGGCAGATTGTTCGGTATCCTGCGGGTCGCGGCGCAGAGAACGAATATCCAATGAGAGGGAAACCATGAATGAAGAAGAAAACACCACTCCTCGGCGCCGCTTGTCACGGGCACGAGTCGCAACGGCGTGCCTCGCCGTCGCCGGTCTATCCGCCGGTGTGATCGGCTTAGCCAGCGCGTCAAGTGGAAGGGCTCCTTCAATCAAGCTCTTCAACCACACGGGAGCGGTCACTATCTCCACAGTGAAGAACGCGACGTATGGCACGATCCTGGTGAGTGGGACGACCGTCTACACGCTCAAAGCCAGCAAGATTGCGTGCACTGCAACGTGTTTAAAGACGTGGCCCGAAGTTTTGTTACCGAAGGGAACTACCAAGGCCACCGCAGGCACGGGAGTGAACGCCACCAAACTTGGAACCGTCAAGCGTGCGAATGGAAAACTTCAAGTGACTTATGCCGGAAAGCCTCTCTACTGGTTCATCAAGGACACGACGTCGAGCGAAGTAAAAGGCGTAGTAACTGACAAGTGGGGCAAGTGGAACGTGTACATAACAGTAAAACTTCCCACTCCGACCACCACCACAACGGGGGGCGGCGGTGGCATTGGCTTCTAGTCCACTCGCTGGGGCGTCCTTCGAAATTGGTAAATCAAAAGATGCGCAGCCCCGTCGAAATGGGAATCAAAATTCGTTAAGTACTGCGACGAGAGGTGAGTCACGCCAGTGGCTCGCCTCTCGTTTGTACTTACCAGCATTTTCGGTTCTGGCCGTCGCCATTGCGCTGATCGCGATTGGCTGGTCCAACAATTGGGGCGGATCCGGATTTGCGTCGGCGATGACTAACCAACGCGTCATCGCCGTAGGTCCGGCCACCTTGGCGTTGTTAGCGCTCTTTCTTGTGATTGAACGCCTTCGACCCGCACAACGTCGCTCCGCGTTCGCGCGAGGCTATCGACACGACGTCTTGTTCACAGTTTTGAATGCCACACTGGTCGCACCGTTGGTCGTAGCGCTGTCACTATCTTTCGCTGAAATGGCTCGAACGTCGATGCCGTGGATCATTGTCCCGCATTTTGGATTCTTCCCCCACTGGATTGTGATCGCGGTCATTTTTGTGGCTATGGACGGATGCAACTGGTTAGCTCATCTCGCCAATCACCGCATTCGCATGCTGTGGCGGTTCCACGAAGTTCATCACTCACAAGAAGACATGAGCGTGTTGACGGTCTTTCGAACGCATCCGCTCATTCACGTTTCTTACTTAATTTCATTAGTCCCCGGAATAGTTCTTCTGGCCAACGGTGCCGTTTCGACCACCCTTTTGGTCGTCTACGCCGGGGTCGTGGCCTTTGAACATTCGAACACCAATTTGGGATACGGAGTTCTCGAGCGAATTTTCGTCAGTCCCAACTACCACCGGATTCATCATCAGTTGGACGGACCTCAGGACGTCAACCTGGGATTCGCTCTCACGATCTGGGATCAACTCTCGCACCGCGCGTACTTTCCAACGGTCGAGACAGTGCGCGCCGACACGGGGCTGCCGGGTCGGCCGTTGCTCGTAGAGCAAGCCCTCGAGCGGCCACATCACCTCAAGGTATTTGTCGCCCAGCTGGTCGGACCGTTTCGCCCCCTCAATTCACGGCCCGATTTGACCCGTAGCCCCATGAAGCCACGTCGAGAATCTCGAACAGCGCGCCGCGCCAATTCGAATATGACCCCGTCGAGCTAGTGCCGAGCGTCCTGAGCACCCACCAACGCAAAGGTGTCAAAGAGTTACTGGGCGCCGTGCTGAGCACCAGTTCGAGCGTTCGTAGCGTCGATGCAGCGATCCTGGCGGTTCGCGTGGTTCTCGCGTGGATATTCACCTACTACGGCGCCGGCAAGTTGTTTGGTGCTTTTAACGGTCCGGGAATCCATCGAACCGCCATCTTTTTTTCCACCTCGGCGCATCTACATCCGGGAACTCTCTTCGCCGTGTTGGGCGGAGTCACCGAACTGGGTGGCGCGGTGGCGATGGCATTGGGGCTCGGATCGCGGCTCGCTGGTGTCGCGCTGCTAGCTGATCAAGTCATGGCGATGGTGACCGTGACGTGGGCCAACGGCATCAATTCATTGAGTAACACTCCGGGCTACGAATTCAACCTGACGCTCGCCGTCTTAGCGTTCGTTGTTGCAGCTATGGGCGCCGGCCGGGCGAGCATCGATCATCAAATAGTTCAGCGATGGTTCCAGCGAACTTTGACGAGTCAAACCAGTAACGCGGGGACCATGAGCCACGATCAAGACAGTCAACCGCAGATTAAAGAATCGCTATCACCGCGAACACCCCCCACAACGGTGTGAGATCCGTCCCGGAGAAACTAAATGAGGTGAAGCCAAGACCCCTTCGCCCCGCAATTAGTTGGTTGTCAGATCTTGCAAGCCCGATACGCTCCGCCCGAACTCGGCTTGCCGTTCGAACGGTGGCCAACATCGTTGGAGCAGTTGGCGCGGCGCTCTTTGTTCGAGCTCAGTGGGATCACTACTCCAGCACTCACTCGTGGGTGGGCGCAGGTTTTCTCGTCAACGAGATGTGGGTCGTGGTGGCGTATCTAATCCGTCGACCCGCACGAATCGTTAGCCCACACGTGCGCGATTGGTTATTCGCTTTCGGTGGCACTTTCGGTGGTGTTCTGTTTCGACCGAACGGCGCTCATATTCACGTAGCGGTCGTCATCGGAGCGAACCTCCAACTAATTGGATTACTCGTATGCGGGGCCTCGTTTTTGTCACTCGGACGATCCTTCGGATTCGCCGCAGCGGACCGCGGATTAAAGCAACGTGGCACCTATCGAGTAGTGCGACACCCGATCTACGCGTCGTACATCTTGCTACTGGGCGGTTACTTACTGCAGAGTCTGTCGCTCGCCAACGCAGCGGTCATGATCTTGGTGCTCAGTTGCGACGTGGGACGCGCACTGAGAGAAGAACGGCTACTCATGTCGAGCGCAAACTACGCCGACTACCGTTGCGAGGTTCGTTGGCGAATGGTTCCCGCGATCTGGTAGTAGTGCACCAAAATGTCACCCCACGGTGCACGATTCCTCAAGAGTTTGATTTGCTAGTCGCCGGTACCGGAACCATCGTCATGCACGGTAGACGTAGTCGTCGACGAGGTCGTGGGCGAGGTTGTCGACGTCGTTGTCGATGACGTGGTGCTCGTCGTTGACGTAGCGGTCTTTACTGGAGGAACAGTCGTAGTTGCAACGGTCGTCGGCGCCGAAGCCGTTGTGGTCGTGGAATGAACTGTTGAAGTAGGCGCTTTGGTGGTCGAAGAGTTAGCTGGCTGCGTCGTGGTTGAGACGCTCGATGTGGATCTCGAATGCGGATTCGTCGCCAACACAATGGAAATCGCTAACGCGAGCGCCACAATGACTGTCAGAGCCCACGAACCCCATGCTGGCATTTGACGTCTCACGAATATCCAACCTCACCGACCGACCCGGAAAAGCGCTTAACCAGCATTATTACCGACGGCAACAATGTCGGGGCGCCGTTGGTTACAGGTCCAAATCCAGACCAATATCGAGCGTGGGGGCCGAATGCGTTAGAGCGCCCACGGCCAGGAAATTGACGCCCGTTAGGGCCACCGCGCGAGCAGTGGGGAGCGTCAGTCCGCCGCTGGCCTCCAATACAACATCGTGGCCGTGGCTACTTCGGCGCGCCGCCACGATGTCGACGGCCTTTTTCGTCGTATCAATATCCATGTTGTCGAGCAAGATGAGATCCGCGCCGGCGTCAAGGGCTTCTTCAAGTTGGTCCAAGGTGTCCACTTCAACCTCCACTGTGATCGCCGCATCATGACGACGTACCAGCTGTACCGCCGC
>JANXTQ010000093.1 GCA_025352305.1 Actinomycetes bacterium | reverse complement strand
AGGCTTCGTACCCGTTCGAACCGAGAAATGCGCCGGAACCGTTGATGACAATTGAGGCCGTGAGATCGAGCGTCGAGAAAATATTGACATGTCGGCCCACGGGAATAGTGACCGCATCGACGTGATTGCCGTCATTGGACGCTGCGTAGATTGCATTTCGCAGTGTGCAGGTTCCCGCCGAGTGATGTACAGCGCATCCCGACGAGTTCGTGCTGGGATCAAATGAACTGTCCACCACGAAAGTCTGGTGAATGGCCTTTGGCGAAATCGTATGCGGTGTCGCGACCAGCCAGTGGGCGCTGTGGTGCACGTGCGAGCGAAGCATCGGGGCGCTAGCTCCCGTCGGCGACGCGCCGACCAGAGCGGAACTGAGCAGGACAATGCCTGTTGCACCCAAGGAAAGTCGGGAGCGAAAAAGTCGCGAAATGACATTCCTAGTAATTTTCGGAGCAGACATCAGATTTCCCCTTCGTGGTGGAAATGAACAGCGCACCGTTGCGCCGCAACGTTCGGTAACGTCGTCGCTGAGACTACTTACTTAATTGGAATTTTGCTGGGACCACAAATCGGAACGGACATTGATTTCCGGCAAAGAGTTCTGCGGCGGGTTGCCACATTGAGGTTCAGCAAAGGAGAAAAACGTGATTGAAGAGGTAATGCAGCGCTGGAACCAATATTTGCGCGGTGACCTGGCAGGGGGCTTGGACGAACTCCTGGACGATGAGGTCGTTTTTTACTCGCCCATTGTCTTTACTCCACAGGTCGGTAAAGTCCTCACCAAGATGTATCTTGAGGCCGCCGGCCAAACATTGCCAGGCGATCCGAGTAACGAAGCGTCCAGCGCCGAAGGTCCGGGAGGCTCATTTCGCTATACCAAAAAGGTGCTCGATAACGACACGGCGGTCCTAGAGTTTGAAACCACGATGGACGGTAAATACGTCAACGGCGTGGACATCATCCGCTGCAACGATGTCGGCAAGATCGTCGAATTTCGAGTCATGATTCGCCCCTTGCAAGCCGTAAATCTCGTTCATCGACAAATGGGTGAAACGCTCAACTCCATGAAGCCCGCGCCCTAAGGAGCGATACGGACTTTTGGCGCTCTTACTTCGGCGATATCACCACGTACGCGTGCGCTCCAACCCAGCCATTCAAAATCTTTTAGAGCGGTCCATCCGCCTTCTATAAGCGTGCGTGCCACTCGGCCCTTGGCCGCTTTGGCGTCGTGGCCCATTGAACGTTGTCCATCAAATGAAACAAAGTGCACACGTTTGACGCGAGCCACCTTCGCGATTGCGGCGAAGTCAAGAGCGAGGCTGTGCTCGCCGGGCAAGAGGTCCACGACGGTGCGCCCAGAGAACGCCACATCGAATATTTCGCGCAAACTATGTCGCCAGAATGTGGAGAGCGGACCCAACGGGCGAAGTGAAGTGGAAAAACTGAGTCGGTACTCGCTGATTGGATCGTTCGCACTGATCATGCCGTAGAAGGCCGACGGCACGAGCAGGCGGGATCTCTGCGGTGAACTGAGCGTCGCGGGATTCAAGTGAGTCCACACGACGCCATTGAATCGTCGCCACGCAGCAGTCGTCGGTGCTGCAAAGTCAACGAGTGCTCGATGAGCGTCAACTGCTCGCTCTAAGAGATCTCCACGAGCGGCAAAATATTTCTCGAGAACCTCTCGTGGTTCGTGCAACGTGGATGCGAGCGCTTGGCGCACCTGTTCACGGGGCCCGCTCAACGCAACGTCGAAGGACCCCGAGCCGTTTAATGCGCGAGCGGTCGACGCTTGTCCCAGTGACGGCGGAACCAACAGAATCATCGAACTGCTCACGAGCGACCACGGTAGCGCTCGTCACGTTGACTACTACGCCGCGATCTCTCCCTTGGGACTTACACCGAGACTGTTAAGGAGGTGACGCATCCGAATGACCTGATCTTCAAGCAGGTCTCGTCCGCGAGTTCGACCAAATGATGTCGTGACACCATCAATCGTGACCGTCCACGCTCCACGGTGAGATTCATGAACTTCACCGCATCGTTCCAATAAACAAACGACGTCGCGCCACTGAATATTGTGCCCAATGGGGTGACCAAAAATCTGCTCCACGGTGTGGCGGTGGTGGTGGTCAAACTTGATTGACATCGTCATCAAACCTCCTGAGGCGGTTCGAGTGGACGGACCCCTCATACTCACTTTGGCCCCTTTAGGAGCCGTCGTCAAGTACTCCCACCAATTCAACGTGTTCCGTCATGGGAAACAGGTCAAAGGCGCGAACATCGCTGAGGGAGTAGCCAGCGTCGGTGGCAACTTTTACGTCTCGCGCGAACGTAGCGGCATCGCAACTCACGTACACCATGCGGCGAGGACGTCGCCGGACCAGTGCGCCCATGACAGCTTTGCCAGCGCCCGATCGCGGAGGGTCAAGGACGACCAACTGGCCGGTACTAACCGAGTCGTTGATAGCCCTCGGCGTGACCGCCCAGTTTCTGACAACGACCTGACGATGACTCTGTGCGTTAATTAATGCATCGCTTACCGCGTCACGAGAACTTTCAACGGCAACCACTCGCCCGCCGGGTCCAACAACCGTGGCGAGTGATACGGCGAATAGCCCGACGCCGCTGTAGAGGTCAGTGACATGGTCGCCCTCTTTGGCGCCGAGTAGTTCGCTCACCTGTTGAGAGAGCAGTTCGGGCGCACGACGATGGGACTGCCAAAAAGAGAGCGGTCCTACCTGGAAGGCCAGTGAATTGACGACCACCCGCGAGACGGTTGTCGGGGCCAGTGGGTTTCGATCCAGGGTGAACACCTCGTAAATCGAGTCCTCGCCTTCATCACGGCGCGCGACGGCGATGGGTTCATCTCCGATCGCTCGCAGTTCCACCTCGTCAAAGCCGGCCCAGTTAGTTTCAAAAGCTGTCTTGAGCGACTCGTGCGCGAGCCAGCAGGGATCAACCGCTACGACGTCGTGACGACGTGACATTCGAAGGCCGAGACGACCGTTAGCGTCCACCGCGCAGCGCAGCCGTGTGCGCGACGCCTGTTCGGGCCCCACACTTTTGACCTCGACACGTCGCGAATCGCGCGCAATTCGCGATAGATGTTCACTGACGACGTCGCTCTTCCAGCTCAGTTGAGCGGACGACGACGCGTGCTGGAGGTCGCATCCACCGCACTGATCAGCTGTCGCGTACCGGCACGATGCGCTCACCCGTTCGGCGCTCGCGTCAACAATCTCGACTACATCACCTCGGGCAAAGCGACTCGCCAACTCCGTTATTTGCACCTCGACCGTTTCATGCGGCAGGGCGTGGCGAACAAAGATCACTTGGCCGCTGGCACTTCGAGCCACCGCACCACCCGTCGCTGCTCGCTCGGTACGCACTACTTCTCGGACGCCCACGGATAAAGGTGTACTCACCTGCGCAGTCTACGGGTGGCTCACTTTTCCTAGGAAGTTACAGGGCCTGCGTAGAGTTCTCTTTAAATGTCGTCGGGCCTCTCACTTCACGTCGGCGACGACCTTGACAGCCTGTGTCGTGAACTGGCCACGCTCCTCAAGCAGTCGCCAGGGGCGGTCTTAGAGCCCACGTGGATCGTGGTTCCCTCCGCGTCGTTACGTCAATGGTTGGACGCACGTCTCAGCACGATGTGGGCAACGAGTAGCGCCACGTCTCGTGACGGGGTGGCCGCGAATATTCGCTACCTCTTTCCCGAGGAGTTTGTTCGCACTGTCGAGTCGGCTGCACTCAGTGAGGTGGGAATGTCGCGGGTGACGTGGGACGTAACGACCGTGACTCTCGCTCAAATGGCACGGTTGACCCCTCGACCGAGCTACGAAAGCGCTCGCCGCCAGGGCGAAGCGATCGACCTGCTGATGAGGTGGCGCGAGCAGGAGCTGAGAGACGCGACGCCGAGCACGCCTGGCGCGAAGGAAGCAAACGCGATCTATCGCGAGCTCGTTACGTTTCGCCCGAGCCCCCTCGCCCAGAGAGACGCGGTTCGCGACGCTCTACTCACGCAACTCCCGGCCGCACTTCCCTCGCGAGTGTTCCTCTTCGCTCTGGCGTCTATTCCCGGCGGTAGCCAATTCGTCCAGTTACTCAGCAGTTTGGCGTCTCACTGCGAGGTGCAGTTGCTCTGGCCCACGCCCTCGATCGACGCGGCGCGACGTGGCCCGACAGACAACGGGGACGACGTCGACACAACACTTGATACGTGGAAGCGAGAAAGTCGTGAGTCCCTGCAACTGTGGAACTCAGTGCCGGCGCAGTGGAACTTTCTCGGCCCGCACGTCCCGGTTGCGGGATCTCTGGGCGCGCTTCAGCGCCAATTGATTGGAACCGGGTCCCTCGACGCGATCAACAACGACGCTTCGGTACGCGTCATTAGTTGTGTCGGTCACTCACGACAGGTTGAAGTGTTGCGCGACATCATCTTGGACGCCGTGTCAGAAGGTATTGAACCCCACGACATTTTGGTTCTCTCACCGGATCCCTCCACTTTTTCCAACGACCTTGAACGGCATTGGAACTACGAACGCAGCGACGAGTTGGTGCTACCTCGCCTGGCGTATGAAATGACCGACTCCGACAGTTCTCGTTTCTCCACGAAACTGCGACTGTCGCTCGCCCTATTGCATCTCGTCGGCAACTACGTGACGCGCGCTCACATTGAGGAAATTTGTTCCTACAGTTCAGTGCGTTCAGCCCTACAACTCGACACTGACCAGTTAGATCGACTGTGGACTTTGGCCGCAGCGGCTCCCGTTACCTTTGGAGTGTCGCCCGAGCAACGATCTGCGCACGACGTTTTTGGAACCTCGCCAAAGCACACGCGTGTTGACGCCGGAACGTGGCAACGCCTGGCCGACCGAGTTGTGTCGGCTGCGATTGATCCTTGTGAAAATCCGGAGGCCGCTATTGCCGTCGCGAGTGATCTCACGTTGTTGGCTCGGCTTTATCCACTACTTCGCCTCTTAGAGGAAACGGCACCTTTTCGTTTTCAATCGACGTTGGAGCCCCTGAGTGTGTGGCTCGATCGACTGGAAACGTGGATGAGCACGATGAGCGATCGCGACGACGATGGATCCTTTGATCGGGCTACGGTAACGGCACGGGGGTGGACGTCACGAACCTCGTTGGCGGACGACGTGGACGCTCCGTTGAGTTTTGACGAGTTTTGCCTCTTGTGGAACGACCTCGCCTCAACGTCCGTTCAACAGCGGGTGTTCGGTCGGCGAGGTGTCGTCGTGGCACCGCTGACCTCGCTGCAGTTCGCGCCGTACGCCATGGTCTGCATCCTGGGTTTTGACGAAGACCTACTGCCGAGTGCGTCGTGGAGTAACTCCGTTTTGGGAGCACGACGTGCGGGCGACCCCGAACCTCGCAACGCCATTCTGGCCTCGGCACTCGCGGCGTCACTCAGTGCACGTCAGCGCCTCGTTGTCACCTACTCGGGCAAAGATGAGTCGACGGGCCGCGAAATTGAACGAGCCATTGCCCTCGACGAGTGGCTCGATGTGCTCGATCGCTCGATTGCTAATTTTCACGTCGAGACGTCGTCTCGTCACAGCTTCGCGGTACCCGAGGACGACGAACACGCCATCGTCACAACCTTTGATCGGCGTACCCTCGTTGGGTCACCCACGCCAATACTGTTGCCGTCGTCGCCAGACGAACCGTCTGTCTCGCGCGAGGACATTGAACAGTTTCTTTCCGCTCCGGTTAACTTTTATATTCGCCGGACCCTCGCAGCGCAGATACCCCAAGAGCCGAGCGCCGACGCCACTGTTCCCCCCATTTCGGTGAGCGCTCTTCACCGCTCGGCGCTACAGCGCGCGTATTTGGAGCAACTGGCAACCGTTCTCAGTTCCGAGTTCGCTCTCGGGC
>JANXTQ010000056.1 GCA_025352305.1 Actinomycetes bacterium | reverse complement strand
ATTGAGTACATCACCCTCGCGAATCTGCGCTCGGCCATCCGCCTGGACGGCGAATGTTGCGACGCGTGCTTGACGGGTAACTATCCGTCCAGCATTCCTCCGTCGTCGGGACTCTGGGACGCCGGCCAGTGAGCCAACTGCTGGAAACGCCGGTGGGCGGCCTGACCTACGCCGCCGCGGGCGTTTCGATTGAAGCCGGTGACGAGGCCGTCGAACGCATCAAGCAGGTGGTGTCCTCCACCAATCGCGCGGAGGTTCTCGGAGGCATTGGTGGCTTCGGCGGACTGTTCGCCCTCAACACCGATAAGTACCGCTCACCGGTTCTCGTGGCGTCCGCCGATGGCGTCGGAACCAAATTGGAAATTGCGCGACTGCTCGGGCGTTACGACTCCATTGGCATCGATCTCGTTGCCATGTTGGTCGACGACTTAGCGTGCGTGGGGGCCGAACCGTTGTTCCTACTTGACTACGTCGCCGTTGGCGCACTCGATCCGGCGCGACTCGCCGAAGTGGTGTCCGGCGTCGCCGAAGGATGTCGTCGTGCCGGCGCGGCGTTGCTCGGTGGTGAGACGGCCGAGCACGGTGGCGTCATGCGACCCGATGATTTGGACGTCGCGGGATTTGCGGTCGGTGTGCTCGAGCGCGGAGAGGAACTCGGACCCCACCGCGTGCATGAGGGTGACGTCATTGTGGGATTTCACTCACCCGGACTTCGCTCGAACGGTTACACACTGGCGCGTCGGGCCCTGCTCGACCGCGAAAGTCGACTCGATGAGCCCGCCTTTGACGGAGCGACGCGCACGCTTGGTGAAGAGCTCCTGTTGCCGTCAGTTATTTACGTCCCGGCGATCACTGCCCTGCGCGATGAATTGGCCGGAGCTCTTCACGCGGCGGCGCACATTACCGGCGGCGGCATTGTGGGCAACGTGGTGCGAGCACTGCCCGACGATTTGGACGCGGTCATTGACATGGGTTCATTTCAGACACCCGAGATCTTCTTAGAGATCCAGCGCCGCGGCGCGGTGTCCGCTCACGAAATGGTAAGGGTCTTTAACTGTGGGCTCGGAATGACGGTCATGCTCGACGCCGACGCCGCTGACGCCGCGGTAACGATTGCGCGTGGAGCGGGCGTTGACGCCAGTGTCGTCGGCGTGGTGAGTGCCGGATCTAAAAAGGTGCAGTTGCGATGAGCGACGAATTCGATCGCGTACGTCGACACCTGCTCGAGCACTCCATCAAACGCGGAGAGTTCACGCTCAAGTCGGGACGTACGTCGAGTTGGTTCATTGACTCGAAGCAAACGATTTGTGCTCCCGAAGTGATGGTGGACGTGGCGACCTTGATGCTGGACGCAATGGACGACTCCGCCACGGCGATTGGTGGAATGACCATGGGCGCCGACGGCCTCTCATTTATTACCGCCGCGGTCGCCGCAACGCGCGGTCGCTCACTGCGGGCCTTCAGCGTTCGCAAAGAAACGAAGGATCACGGGGCGGGCGGGCGAATCGCGGGTCGACTGCTTGAGGGTGATCGTGTGGTCATCACCGAAGACACGGTTACGCGCGGTTCGACGTTGCTTGAAGCAGCCCGTGTCGTCGGCGACGTCGGGGCCGAAGTCGTGGGCATCATTGCGGTCGTTGATCGCGGCGGAACTGCCGGTGCAATGGCCGCCGAAGCGGGACTGCGCTTTAGCGCATTATTTAGCGCTCCCGAGTTGGGCTTTGACTTTGAAGGCGCCTGATCTCAACAAGGTGAGTCGCTCAACGCTCACGATTGTGAGTGCCTTGGGTGTCGCCGCGCTCGTTGTTCTCGCACTCGCCTCCAAGCACTACATCCCGACGCACCACTGGTTTTTCAGTTCGCACTACGCCCTCGGATTCCAGGATCTTCACAGTCGCGAGCGCGACATCTGGCGACTCCACCGCGGCTACAACCTGTACTCGATTCGTGATCACCATCAGTACTTCACATATCCACCGGCGGCGCTGCTGTTGTTTTGGCCGCTGAGCTGGTTCACTTTTCGAATTGACGTCGTGTGGTGGATGATTCTCTGCCTCTTCGCGCTCGCGGGTTCCATTGCGGTGACGTGGCGAGCCACGAGAAACAGTCCGGTTTGGCTCATTGCGGCGGGGTCGCTGTGGGGTGCATTCGCGGCCGTCGTCATCTTTCCCGTGATCTCGACCGGACTCGCGCTCGGTCAGATCGGACTGTTACTGATGTTTGTCTTGGCGTTGGACTTTCTCGCCATCAAGGGACGTGGCCAGGGTGTACTCACGGGAGTCGCGGCCGCGATCAAGATCTATCCGATAGTTTTCATCGTTCGTTGGCTTATTCGCCGTGAGTGGCGAGCCGCGTTCACCGCCATTGGCTCGGGCGCAGCCACTACTGCGCTGTCGTGGGCCCTGTGGCCCAAGTCCATGGGCCAGTTCATTTCTCGCCAACTTCTGAGCGGACACGAACTGAGTCACTTCTGGCACAATCAACACTGGCGCGCGGTGTCGTCGAGCCCGTATACGTGGTTCTTTCGGCCCCCCTTTAACGGGGGGTCCTGGGCCTCGCCGGTTGGCTGGGTGGCGTCACTCAGCGCTGTCGCCCTCGGGATATGGGCGGCCAATCGCCTGTGGCGCGACTCGCGTCGCGCGAGTGCGTTCGTGATGATG
>JANXTQ010000048.1 GCA_025352305.1 Actinomycetes bacterium | reverse complement strand
CATTGGCGTGAAGTCCGGGCGCACCGACTTGGCGGGCGGCTGCGACGTCATGGCACTGCGGGTGTGGCGAGACGGTATTGGTTTTGACACCTACGCGATTGTCCTCGGCCAGCGAGGCAACAATTTGCTACGAGCGGCCGGTCGCGCCGCTTACGCCTTGGCCCACTCGGCGGTGCGCTCTGTTGTGGTCAATCACTGGCGCAATGGACAACAAATTGGAACAGTCGGCTGGAACGGCTCAACGAGTCCCGTTGTGCTGAGTGGCGTTCAGCGAGCACTGTGGTGGCAACGCTTGCCCACTCCGCGAATAGCGCTGTTGTCACTGAATGCGCGCTGCAGCGCACGTCCGTTAAGCGGCTCAGTGTTTTCGCTCACCGAGCACGTCATCACTTTGAGTCGTAATAGTTTTTCGATATCGGTCGCGTCACTCGGTTGCGTGTGGCGAAATCAACCTCTCGTGGCCATCAGTTTTGGCAACCGTTTAAAAGCGCAGGCCACCGCGCTACTTCTTCGCGACGTGCGACGTGGCCCGTGGTGGAAGGGCCTACTGTGAGCAACGTGCGAGTGAGAGTTCCGGCATCGACCGCCAATCTCGGTCCGGGCTTTGACGCCCTGGGCCTCGCGCTCGGGCTGTACCTCGAGTTGTCAATTGAACCGTCCGACCACTTAGAAGTCGTAACGACGGGCCAGGGCGCCGGACTGTTCGACGACGAACGACACCTCGGAGTAAAAGTGGCCCGAGAAGTACTCGGACACAGCAACTTCAAGTTGACCGTTGACTCTCAGATACCGCTCGCGCGCGGACTGGGTTCGTCTGCGTCACTCGCTCTTGGCGCAGCCGCCGCGGCCGGAGCACCGAACGCTTTGGCGGTCGCCACCGGCCACGAAGGTCACCCTGAAAACGCGGCCGCGAGCGAGCGAGGAGGACTCGTCGTCGCGACAGTAATTAGTGGTGTGCCCATTGTCGAAACACTTGCCCTCGACGACGAGTTGCGTTTTGTCCTGATAGTTCCCGAACAGCATCTCAGTACGGCGGACGCGCGTGAAGTTCTGCCGAGTGCGGTCGCCTTTAGAGACGCCACCTTCAACCTCGCCCGCTTGGGACTGTTGATTGCGGGGCTGGCGGACCATCGGCGCCTACGGCCCGAGGCAATGGAAGACCGATTGCATCAGCGTTACCGCGCTCCACTTTTGCCGTTCGCCGAAGCGTTACTGGCTTCGCTCGTCGACGCGGGTGCTCTGGCGTCGTGCTGGTCCGGCGCGGGCTCCGCGATGTTGGGTGTGGCGACGAGTGAGACCGCAGCGCACGTTTCGCAGGCCGCGAAGGACACTCTTCACTCGTTAAACGTCGCCGGCGACGTCTTGGTCCTCGAGGCGGACCGGCGCGGTCTCGTATTTCTGTGAGTCGGCGCTTACTCACGTCACCACCTCGCTCGGTTGCCGGCGGTGCGGTCTACGTACTGCTGGGAGCTTTTTTAGTTCAGTACGCGGCGACGTTGGCCGTGCCCACGTTTCGTTCGATTGGTCCGTCAGCAAGTTCGGCGTGGCGATTCTTAATTGGTGCGGTGGTGCTCGTTGTTCTCGCGCGGCCTCGTCTACGTCGCTGGAGCGCGCACCAGTGGGCGTGCGCCACTTTTTTGGGCGTGGCCAGCGCACTGATGAATCAGAGTTTCTACCAGGCGATCAATCGAATCCATTTGGGCTCCGCGGTGGCGATTGAGTACCTGGGACCTTTTTTGGTCGCGGCGCTGGGAAAACGAAGTTGGCGCCACGCGATCTTTGTTCTCATTGCAGCGCTCGGCGTCGTGTGCCTCGCGCGTCCGGGCGGGGGACTGAACGCTGCGGGAGTTCTGTTCGCGTGTGGAGCGGGCTGCGGCTGGGCGGGCTACACCATTGCCTCGCACCGACTCGGGGGAGCGACGGAGGGATTTGAGGGTCTCGCCGTGGCGATGGGGATCGCGGCGCTGTGTACCTTGCCCTTTGTTGGCACCTCACTGCCACACGTACTGAGCGCGCCGTCACTTTTTGTGCGCCTGGCGATCATGGCGGTGCTCGCGGTCGTTCTCGGTTTCGGCGCCGAGATGCAGGCACTTCGTCGTCTGAGTCCGAGCATCGTTGGAGTTTTGTTGGCTCTGGACCCCGCGGTTGCGTTCCTCGTCGGACTGGTTTTCTTGCACCAACACGTGCATATGTTGGATCTGGTGGGCATGACGCTCGTGGTACTGGCCGGTGTCGGCGTGATGCGCGACGCGCAGGACGCCAGCGCTGCGTCGTCCTTATAGGTCCGACGGGTGCGCCGTTAGGCTGAGCAGATGACTGAGGTGCGCACTTTCGCCATTCGCACCTTCGGGTGCCAGATGAATGTGCACGACTCGGAGCGTCTGGCGGGAATGTTGAGCGCTGACGGGCTCGTACCGGCGGAAAATGACGACGACGCCGACGTCATTGTTCTCAATACCTGTTGTATTCGTGAGAACGCGGACAAGAAGCTTTACGGGACCCTCGGCCAATTGAAAAGTTTGAAAGACGCCCGACCCGGACTGCAGATCGCCGTCGGGGGCTGTTTAGCCCAGAAGGATCGAGAACAGGTTCTTGAGCGAGCGGGTTGGGTAGATGTGGTCTTTGGGACCCACAATCTCACCTCGGCGCCCGAACTACTGCGTCGCTCACTCAACGAAGGATCGATCGTCGAGATTCTTGATGCGCCGGACCCCGAGTCGGTGGCGGACATGGTTCCGGCGCTCAATGCCGTGCGCGAACTTCCGTGGGCCGCGTGGATGACCATTCAAACGGGCTGTGACAACAGTTGCGCTTTTTGCATTGTTCCCTCCGTGCGGGGCGGCGAAATCTCTCGTTCAATGGATGATTTGATTTTTGAAGCAACGACTCTCGCGTCACAGGGCGTGACCGAGATCACCGTGTTGGGCCAGAACGTGAACTCCTACGGGCGAGACATCACGAAACGACGCCCACTGTTTGCCCAGTTGCTGCGCGAGTTGGGCGCCATTGACGGTATTGAGCGCGTGCGTTTTACGAGCCCCCACCCGAAGGATCTGCGCTCAGAAACGATTGCGGCGATGGCGGAGACCACCGCCGTGTGCAATCAACTGCATCTTCCCGTTCAGTCCGGTTCCGACGCAGTCCTGAGCGCGATGCGCCGTGGGTACACCGCACGGCGGTACTTAGAGAAACTTGAGGCAGCCCGGGCCGCAATTGATGACTTGGCCGTCACGACGGACTTCATTGTGGGCTTTCCCGGTGAGAGTGACGCTGACTTTGAAGACACGTTGGCTCTCGCCGCCGAGGCACAGTTCGACAGTGCCTATACGTTCATCTTTTCGCCGCGCCCCGGCACACGTGCTGCGGACATGAGCGAAAAGTTCGTGCCCGCTGAGATCGTGACCGAACGTTTCCAACGTCTCTGTGACGTTCTTGATCGCTCGGGACTAAAAAAACACGAACAACGGGTCGGCCTGATTGAAGAAGCTCTCGTCGAAGGTCCGTCCAAGCGGGACCCGGACGTTCTCAGCGCTCGAACCCGTCAGGGCAAGCTCGTTCACTTTCGCGCGCCCGACAGTGGCCTTCGACCGGGCGCATTGGCGTCGGTCGTAGTAACCCACGGAGCGAAACATCACCTGCTCGCGGACTACGTTGAGACTCTTCGCGGACCCAAGCACCGCTCACGTATTGCCCTTCACGTCTCGTGAGCGACCAGCCGCGTGCGCACGTGGCGCTGGTGGGTACGACCGCATCAGGAAAATCGGCACTGGCCCACAGTATTGCGCTCGAACTTGGCGACGTCGATATTGGAACGATCGACTCAATGACGGTGTATCGCGAGATGAATATTGGAACCGCGAAGGCCACGTCTGAGGAGCAAAGCGAAGTCAACTATCACCTGATTGACCTCGTTGATCCGAGCGACGAGTTCACCGTGGCGCAGTTTCAACGCGAAGCGCATCGAGTCGAAGAAGAGGTCGCACACGCGCGCCGGCGACTGATTTACGTGGGTGGAACCGGTCTCTACGGGCGAGCGGTTATTGACCGTTTTGATATTCCCGGTCGCTACCCCGAGGTTCGCGCGGAGTTAGAACGTCGCGCAGCGAACGAACTCGGCGAACTGTACGTTCAACTGCAGCAACTGGACCCGCTGGCCGCTTCGCGGATGCAGAGCACCAATGAGCGACGGATCGTTCGAGCCCTCGAAGTCACTCTCGGAGCGCAGCGTCCTTTTTCCAGTTTCGGTCCCGGCCTTGCTCGATACGACGAAGCGCGAATGACCCAGGTGGGCGTACGTCGTGAGCTCGCGGACCTTGACGAGCGGATAGAAAAGCGATTTCAGTTGTGGATGAAGCAAGGTCTACTCAGTGAAGTCGACGCCCTGCGCCAGCGCCCCGGAGGGCTCTCGCGTACTGCTCGCCAGGGCGTTGGATACCGCGAACTGCTGGAGCATCTGGAGTTAAACGTGGCGCTCGAAGAAGCCGTCGTTCGCGCCGTCATCGCCACCCGCCGACTCGCACGGCGTCAACGATCGTGGTTTGCTCGCGATCCGAGAATTGAATGGTTCGACGATGAAAGTGACGCTCGACGTCGAGTGATTGACCTGCTCAACGACTCGGGCAATAGGGTGACACACTAGGAGCACAGTGACGCAACGAATTCTTCAGAAATGGCAAGGCGCAGGCAACGATTTCGTTGTTGAGGTGACCTCGGAGCCAACGGAGGCGTTCTGGAACGTCGACCGTGTGGCGGCCGTCTGCGACCGTCATTTGGGTGTGGGAGCGGACGGTCTAATGATTGCGTTGCTCGACGCCAACACGATCACCATGACGTTGCTGAACGCCGACGGATCACGGGCCGAGATGAGTGGAAATGGCATTCGCTGTCTCGTGGCGGCGGTGCGACGTGCCACTCACGATGACCGCGACGTCATCACCGTCAAAACCGACGCGGGCGAGCGCGAGGTGACGTTGCATCTCGACGGCGATCGGGGCTACGGCACGGTATCAATGGGTACGGTCACTATTGAAGCCCCGATCTTTGGCTCTGAAGGAGTCGCGCGCGTTGGTAATCCTCACGTCGTGGTCATGGACCGAGATAAGTGGTCGGACCGTCAACGTGAAGCGGTAGCCGCCGACTTAGCGCTTCAGGTAGGCGGCGCCAACGTGGAGTTCTCCACCGTAATCAGTCGTGAACGAGTGCGAATAAAAGTCATTGAACGAGGCGTGGGCTGGACGAGAGCGTGTGGAACGGGATCGGTAGCGACCGCCGCGGTCCTCAATGCCAAGGGTGTCGTTGGCGTCAACGTGGCGGTAGAGAATCCGGGTGGGGAACTCACGGTGCAGCTGAAGGGCAACGAAGCGGTCCTCGGCGGTCCCGTCGCGTTCGTGGCGGACATTGCGTGGGCCGAAACATGACCTATATACCCAACACCCTCATTGAGCGCACGTTTAGAGAACGCATTGTTTTAGTCGGAGTGTTGTTTCCCGGTCACAGTGCCGACGACCTGGACAAAGATCTGGACGAACTGGCGTTACTCGTTGACACCGCGGGAGCCGACGTGGTCGCTCGCGTCGCTGCACCACGCGACTCACCGGACCCGGCCACTTTTCTCGGTTCGGGCAAGGTCGCGGAGCTGCACGAAATTTGTCTCGCGCTGGATTCGGACACCGTGGTGTTCGACCACGATCTCTCGCCGGCGCAACACCGCAATCTCGAAAAAATTCTGGGACGAACAGCCATTGACCGCACGGCGGTGATCCTCGACATTTTCGCTCAAAATGCCCGTTCGCCGGAGGGCAAGGCCCAAGTCGAACTGGCGCTGTTGCAGTACCGACTTCCGCGCCTGCGCCGCGCGAGTGGGTCACTGTCACAACAAGCCGGAGGCATTGGAACCCGCGGACCGGGTGAAACCCAACTCGAGGTCGATCGACGACGCCTCGTAAATCGCATGCACCGACTCCAGGCCGAACTTCGCGGCGTATCGAAGTCACGCGGAGTACAGCGTCAAAATCGTGCTCGCGGTCGACACCGAGAGGTGACCCTGGTCGGATACACCAACGCGGGAAAGTCCTCGGTGCTGAACCGCCTGACGGACGCGGGAGTTCCCGCGGAAAATCGCCTTTTCGTCACCCTCGACCCACGTACTCGCCAACTCGCGATGCCGGGGGGAGAAACGGTGCTGATTACCGACACCGTCGGATTTATCTCCAAACTCCCGCACGAGTTGGTCGATGCATTTAGGAGCACGCTCGATTCAGTCTGCTTGGCGGACCTCTTAGTTCACGTTGTTGACGGGTCCAGTGACAACGCGCTCGAACAGATTGATGCAGTGCGCGAAGTTCTCGGGGAAATTGGGGCCGGTGACGTTCCTGAACTAATGGTCATCAATAAGGCCGACGTTGATCCCGCGCAGGCTCGCCAACTCGCCGAACGCTTCGAGGGGGCCGTGGTCGTCTCGGCACTCACGGGTGAGAACTTTGACACGTTGGTCAGTACCGTCGGCGCACGACTTCGTTCACGGGACCGATTGGTCACGGTGCGCTTGCCCGCCGATCGCGGAGACCTCATCGCGGCCGCTCACCGCGAAGGCGAGGTGCTGGAAAAAGAGTCCGTGGGCGACGTTGTTGTCATGCGCGTCATGCTCGACGAAGTCGGAGCGGCACGATTCTCCGCGTGGGCCGAGAGCGCGTGAGTTTCACCCCACCGATTTATCCCTACGCGCGCCTCGATGATTTACGAGAAATCGCACAACGCCACGAGGGCGGAGTTATTGACTGCTCGATCGGCACGCCAATAGATGCTCCGCCCGAGTTCGTCATTAGTGCGCTCGCGCGCGGCGAGGGTGCTCGCGGTTATCCACCCTCGGCGGGAACGCCGGCGTATCGAAGTGCCGCGGCGCAGTGGCTCACGCTACGATTCGACGTGGACATAGCACCCGAGCACATTGGTGCCTGTGTAGGAACCAAAGAGTTTGTGGCGAGCGTCGGGGGTTTTTTGAAGTTGCGATCTCCCGAGCGCGACACGATCCTTTATCCCGCCATTAGTTATCCGACCTACGCCATGGGTGCCACGTTGGCGGGACTTCGAGCGGTTCCGGTTCCCCTGCACGGTGGGCGACTGCGCCTTGATCTCATCGCCGCCAGCGACGCGAAGCGTGCCTTGGCACTGTGGACCAACTCTCCGTCCAATCCAACCGGAGGTCTCGACGATCTGTCGCTCGCGGCCGCCTGGGGGCGTGAGCGAGGCGTGCTCGTTGTTAGCGACGAGTGCTACAGCGAGTTCACCTGGAGTGAGCCAGGGCACTCAATTCTTCAGAGTGGCCTCGACGGCGTCGTGGCGTTGCATTCAATATCCAAGCGATCAAACCTCGCCGGCGTTCGCGCGGGGTTTTACGCCGGTGACTCCGAGATCGTTGACTACTTGAAATCAGTTCGCCAACACGCGGGACTCATGGTTCCCGCTCCCGTGCAAGCGGCTGTTGCTGAGGCGTACGCAGACGACGAGCACGTCAACGTTCAACGCCAGCGCTACCTGCACCGTTTGGAACTGCTCTCGGCGGCGCTCAGTGCGCGCGGCATTGACGCTCCCGTGCCCCAGGGCACCTTTTACCTGTGGGTCTCTCGCCACGGAGTCGATGGCTGGGCACTGGCGCGCGAATTGGCAGAAGTAGCGGGCCTGCTCGCGAGCCCGGGCGAGTTCTACGGCGCCGACGGTGCCTCGTACGTTCGAATCGCGGTGGTACAGAGCGACGAGAAGCTCCAACTCGCTGCCCATCGTCTCGTCGAGGGCTAGTTCAGCGACGTTACGATTGTCGCGTGAGCGACCTCGAATCAAGAATTACCCGCTGGTATGAACAGATCGGCGAACTGTCTCCAAAAGATCTCGAGGCGCGACGTGACGTGGAGTTGGTCATTACCAAGCTCGACGAAGGGCAACTTCGCGTGGTCGATACCGACAGCGCGGGCACGGTAACGGTCAACGAGTGGATCAAGCTGGCGATCCTGTTGCTGTTTCGCCTCCGTGAGAGTCAGACCTTTGAGAGCGGACCCTTTGAGTACCACGACAAGTTGGACTTAAAGCGCGACTTTGCGCGTCTCGGCGTGCGCGCCGTGCCCGGTGCATCGGCGCGTCGGGGAAGTTTCATCAGCCCCGGCGTAATTTTGATGCCGAGCTACGTCAACATTGGTGCGTGGGTGGGACCCAACACCATGGTGGACACCTGGGCGACAGTGGGTAGTTGCGCGCAGATTGGTGCGAACGTTCATCTGTCCGGGGGAGTGGGAATCGGCGGAGTGTTGGAACCTCCGAACGCCCTGCCGGTCATTATTGGCGATGACGCTTTTATTGGTAGTCGTTCAATGATCGTCGAGGGCGCCCGGGTCGGGCGCGGGGCCGTCATTGGTGCCGGAACAGTGCTCAGTCCGTCCATACCGGTCATCGATGCTGAAACGGGCGACGTGATCTCTCGAGGGCACGTTCCGGATTACTGCGTGGCAGTAACCGCGTCACGTCGCCGTGAATTTGCGGGCGGTGAATTCTTTCTTCCCTGCGTATTAGTCATTCGCCGCATGAGCGAAGGCGAACGGCACAACAAGACATCTCTCAATGACATATTGCGCGAACACGGCGTGTCGACGTGAGCCTGCTTGAGCGCGCTCACGAACTCGTGGCCATCAATTCA
>JANXTQ010000029.1 GCA_025352305.1 Actinomycetes bacterium | reverse complement strand
CCGAGTCAGAAGCTAACGATGAGTCAGCCAATCCTTTCCATCAACGACCTGCGCGTTTCATTTGCCACCGACGGCGGCGAGGTTCAGGGCATTCGGGGCGTCAGTTTCGACCTCAATCCGAAAGAAGTGCTCGGCGTCGTCGGCGAGTCCGGTTCGGGCAAGTCGGTTACGGGCTTGACGATCATGGGGCTACTCGCTCGTAACGCAAAAATTCAGGGTTCCGTCAAGATCTTTTCTCACAAAGACGACAAGGCCGGAAACGATGTGGAGAGTTCCGTCGAACTCATCGGACTAAAAGAGGTTGGTTACACCAAAGTTCGCGGCCAAACCATTGCGATGATCTTCCAAGACCCTTTGATGTCACTCAATCCGGTGTACACGATTGGCTGGCAACTGGTCGAAGCAGTTCAAGCCCACCAATCTTTGAACAAAGCGGACGCGCGTCAACGCGCGGTGGAACTGCTCGAGATGGTCGGGATTCCCAACGCCAGCGAGCGCCTCGACAGTTATCCGCACGAATTCTCTGGTGGCATGCGCCAACGCGTGGTCATCGCCGCCGCAATGGCCAACGACCCCGAAGTGATCATTGCAGACGAACCAACGACCGCTCTGGACGTCACTGTTCAAGCCCAGGTTCTCGAATCACTACGCCACGTGCTCGATAACTCGCGGGCGTCGCTCATTCTGATTACTCACGACCTCGGAGTCATCGCCGGAATCGCGAATCGAGTGGCCGTCATGTATGCGGGACGTATTGTCGAAATGGGCGCCGTAGACGACATCTTTTATCGCCCGTCGATGCCGTACACGCACGGACTGCTCGGTTCAGTTCCCCGTGTCGACGGAGACGGCGACGAGCGGTTGCGCCAAATTCCCGGCGCCCCTCCGTCGTTGGTGGGAGAAAAGCCCGGTTGCCCCTTTGCGCCCCGTTGCCCACTGCGAACCGAACTCTGCCTACGCGAAGAACCCGAACTGCGACTTGTTAAGTCCTTCAATGAAGAAGTCCCGTCGGGATTCGAACACCTAGCTGCGTGTCACTACGCCGATGCGGTAGGAGACTCCCCCATTAGTTCGATGTTCCCAAGTACCTCCGTCGATCGTGAAGTGGTGCCGTCATGACAGTTGATAACGCAACTCCCGCCGCAGCCGAAACGGGACCCGTCGCGTCCAGCGCACACTCGGGGCCGCTTCTTTCAGTTTCCAATCTCGTCAAGCATTTCCCGAAGCGAGGAACCGCGCTCTTTAGCCGCAAAGTGGGCACGGTCCACGCAGTCTGCGACATCAGTTTTGATCTGAATGCGGGCGAAACACTGGGCCTCGTCGGTGAGTCCGGTTGCGGAAAGACAACGACTGGTCGTCTCATTCTTCAGCTCGTAAAGGCCACGTCCGGCTCAGTCAAGTTTGAGGGCAAGGAACTCATTGGCGTCGACAAGACAGAACTACGCGCAATCCGACGCGATATTCAAGTCGTTTTCCAAGATCCGATGGGTTCGTTGGACCCCCGAGTACCCATTGGTGAGTCGATCGCGGAACCGTTGCGTATTCACAAGTTGTGGGACCGTAAGTCGGGTCCCGAGCAGGTTGCCGAAGCCCTGCGCCTCGTGGGCCTGGAGCCTCGATTTGGTAACCGATTTCCTAACGAGTTCTCCGGCGGTCAGCGCCAACGCATCGGCATTGCGCGGGCTCTCATTTTGAACCCCAAGCTTCTTGTGCTCGACGAGCCCGTATCAGCACTCGACGTGTCGATCCAGGCTGGTGTTGTTAATCTCCTCGAAGAGATCCAAGACAGTCTCGGGGTCTCGTACCTCTTTATTGCGCACGACCTTTCCGTCGTACGTCACGTGTCGGACCGCGTCGCGGTCATGTACCTGGGCAAAATGGTCGAAACCGGAACGCGAGCCGACGTCTACCAACGCTCACAACACCCCTACACACAGGCTCTTTTGTCCGCGGTACCGATTCCGGATCCCAAAAAAGAGCGCAGTCGTAAGCACATTGTCTTAAAGGGCGAGTTGCCGAGTCCCTCCAACCCGCCGAGCGGATGCCGTTTTCGCACCCGGTGCTGGAAGGCTCAGGATGTTTGTTCAGAGACGGAGCCTGAACTTAAAGATCGCGGACTCGGTCACCCGGTCGCCTGTCACTTCCCCGAGGTCGTTGAAGTCCTTTGATTTTGTTGCACGTGGTGGCGACTTCACTACGGGCAACGGCCTTGGTATCGTGCCCCAACAGTTTTACCCGAGAGAAAGATCTCCCTCCCGATGACGACTGACAATGCTTCAGCGAGCACCGTGCGCTCGTCGTACGCGAAGTGGGTCGCGATCGGCGTTCTCGCAGTTGCGGCGATTGTCACTGTCGTGGTGCTGATGTCCGGATCACCGGCCCACCATGTAAAGGCCGCGAACGCCAAAGCCTCCTATCACCAGGGATACGCCATTGGCGCCCTGCAAGCCA
>JANXTQ010000299.1 GCA_025352305.1 Actinomycetes bacterium | reverse complement strand
CAAAGAGCGTTCGAGCGCGGTCAAATGCCGCATCGGCGAGTTCTAAAGAGCTGCTATCGAGCAGTCGCAACGATTCGGTTCGAAGCGCGTCCGTGATCGTCATTGGTCCATCGTAGACACCGCGCTCGACGTTCAACTACTTCATGACCTCGTCGGACATCATTCGCTTCTTGGGGTGCTGTTGCTGCAACCCCGGAGGGTCGCTCCTTCGAACTACTTTGACGTGCCGGCTGCCATTTTGGCGTCAACGGACTCCAGCAGCTCGCGGTACGACGCGTCGAAGGCTTGGACTCCGTCGTGTTCTAACTGATTCGTGACGTGAGCGAGGTCGATAACCTCGCCAATGCGCGCCAACGTACTCACCATGTGAGCCCTCGTTTCGCTGTTCACGATCGACGAGTCCACAAACTCGCCGCGAGAAGCAAACAGTTCCAGTGTCGCTTCCGGCATGGTATTGACGGTCTCATTGGCGACCAGCGGTTGAACGTAGAGCAGTTGGTCGTAATCGGGATTTTTTGTCGACGTGGACGCCCACAGGGGTCGCTGCACCTGCGCGCCGGCGCTCAACAGCTCACGCGCGTCGGCAGCGTCAAAGCGATCGATGAATATTTGATACGCAGCGCCCACCTGGGAGATGGCGGTTTTGCCGCGAAGGTCGGGGTGCGACTCGAGCAGTGGGTCGACCGCCGTGTCAACGCGGGATACAAAAAACGACGCCACGGAGGCCAACGCGGAGATGTCGTGACCGGCGCGCGACGCATCACGCACCCCTTCGATGAACGCGTCGAGCACCTCGCGGTAACGCTCGAGTGAGAACACCAAGGTGACATTGACGTTGATGCCCTGCGCCAAGGTCGCGCTGATAGCTCCGAGCCCGGCGGGAGTGGCCGGAATCTTGATCATCAGATTTTCCCGATCCACTTTTTGCCACAGGCGCTTAGCCGCCGAAATCGTCGCCGCGGTGTCGTACGCCAGGCGGGGCGATACTTCGAGTGATACAAATCCGTCTTGATAGCGACGAACACCCGAGGCAAACTCACGCTTGGACGCCGCGTGCACGGAAGCCAAAAGATCACACGCATCGCGCACGTCACTGATGGCGAGATCTTCGAATACGTCTTCCGCGCTGGTGGAACTGCTCGCCGCGACGCTCTCGTCGTACAGCGAAGAACCCGCGATGGCTTTGGCGAAAATTGACGGATTTGACGTCACTCCGCGAACTCCTCGGTCCACCAGGGCCGCCAACGTGCCATCGCGCAGCCAGTCGCGACGCAGGTTGTCAATCCACGGGCTTTGGCCGTGTTCGAGGTAAAGGGCGTCGAGTCGTGTCACGAATGTTCTCCTACGGTGTCGATGACGTGGGCCACGAGGGCGTCCACGGAGATATTTAGATAGTCGAAGATGTAACTGGCCGGTGCGCTCATGCCAAAGGTGTCAATGCCGAGGGCGTCGTCGGCGTACTTGTACCAACCCAGTGTCGCGCCGGCCTCAATGGCGACTGACGCCACGTCTCGGCGCAGCACGCTCGAGCGGTACTCGGCGCTCTGGGCCTCAAAGCACTCCCAACACGGCATCGCCACTACCCGTGAGCGGACCCCTCGTTCGCTCAGTACGTCACTCGCACCGAGACAGAGAGCGACTTCGGAGCCCGACGCCACCAGGGAAATCTGAGCGTTCGGGTCCTCTCTTACAACGTAGGCGCCCCGGTGAGATCCCTCGCGCGACGCCGCCGCGTCCGCACCGCTTAATACCGCAAGATCCTGGCGCGACAGGATCAACGCCGTTGGGTCCATGTGAGGCGAGCTCAGCAGTGCGCTGACCAGATCGAGTGTCTCGTTGGCGTCGCTCGGTCGAACAACGTGCAGGTTGGGCATTGCTCGAAGACTCATCAAATGCTCGACCGGTTGGTGGGTCGGCCCGTCTTCGCCGACGCCTATTGAGTCGTGGGTGAAGACAAAGAGCACCGGCGACTCACTCAACGCGGCGAGGCGCACCGCGGGTCGCTGGTAGTCGCTGAAGACAAAGAAGGTCGATCCGAGCGGTCGTACTCCGCCGTGTCGCGCCATACCCACCATGACGGCGCCCATAGCGAACTCGCGGATGCCGTAGTGAATTTGGCGCCCTTCGGGACTGGCGTGGGTCTGAACCACGGTGTTGGGCAAACTCACGCCGGTGTTTTCGGTCAGGTCCGCACTTCCCGCGACGAGTCCGGGTGCATCTACTCCCAGGGTGTCTAAGGCCCGCTGCAGGGCTTTTCGCGTGGCGACCTTGCCGCCGTCGTAGCGTTCAATCGCGCCCGGTTCCGTGTTGACGCCACCGCTCGCGAGTTGGCGCATCAGCGCTTCGCCCCGTTCGCCGGCGCCCGCGAGACGCGCTTCCCACTGGCGACGATTCTGAGACGCCTCGCTGCGCGCACTGATCCACTGGGCACCTAAATCTTCGTCCACGCTGAAGGGCTCGTCGGGCACGCCGAGGAGAAGTTTGGCCTCCGTAATTGCTGCGGGGCTGAAGGGGTTGCCGTGTGCTTCGCGACGATCCATCATGGTTGGCGAGGGATAGCCAATGTGGCTTCGCACGATGATGAGAGTGGGATGATCCGTGTCGGAGCGCGCTTGCGTGCACGCATTTTCTAGCGCGTCAAGATCGTTGGCGCTTTCAGCAACATCAATGACCTGCCAGCCGTAGGCACGAAATCGTGCGGCCGTATCGTCGTGCAGCGCCAGCTCCGTGGGTCCGTCGATCGTGATGTGGTTGTTGTCGTAAAAGACGGTCAAGCGGTCGAGGCCCTGTGAGCCAGCAAACGACGCCGCCTCGTGACTGATGCCCTCTTCTAAGCAACCGTCGCCCGCGATTGCCCACACTCGGTGATTAACCAACGATTCGCCGTGTTGAGCGCGCAAGATTCGCTCCGCGAGCGCCATTCCAACGGCGTTAGCGAATCCCTGCCCGAGCGGTCCCGTCGTGACCTCCACCGTCGGGCTGTGGCCCACTTCGGGGTGCCCCGGAGTGCGACTGTGCGCTTGGCGAAACTCCTTCAGGTCGGAGGTCTCGAGGTCGTAGCCAAAGGCGTTGGCCAACGCGTACTGCAGGATTGACGCGTGCCCGCAACTGAGAATGAAGCGGTCGCGGTCGGGCCACGTG
>JANXTQ010000034.1 GCA_025352305.1 Actinomycetes bacterium | reverse complement strand
GACTTCTCGTTCGCGGAACCGGCCAGATCACCGGTGCCTCGAACGCCGGCGCGGCCCTGTGCGACGTGGTGGTGCTCGCGACTCCCTGGGACTCAGCAGTCAGCACCGTTAAAGAGTTGCGCGAATCCCTTGCGGGCAAAGTGGTCATCTCTATGGTCAACGCCTTGGCAAAACAAGGTCGCGAGTTGGTCCCGTTGATCACGCCTCGAGGTTCCATGGCGGGCGAAATTGCCGCCGTACTGCCCGACAGCTTTATTACGGGGGCCTTTCACCACCTGCCGGCCGCTCAGATGGAGGACCTTGATTCGAACCTTGAAGCAACGGTCGTTGTTTTTGGTGACGACAGCGCCGCGCGACAGCGCACTTTGGAACTGGTCAACGCCATGGCCGGTCTGAGTGGCGTTGAGGCAGGCAGCACCGCGCTCGCGGGAGCGGTCGAGAACTTCACGGCCGTATGTATTTCCATCAATATTCGCCACAAGGCTCACAGTTACGTGCGCATCGAGGGGCTCACTCACTAATGCAGCTCTACGACAGCGCTCGACGAAGTATCTGTAGTTTTGAACCGGGTCCGGTGGTCACGATGTACAGCTGTGGAATTACGCCGTACGACTCGGCGCACCTCGGACACGCCTTCGTCTATTTGACGTTCGATGTGCTGAGCCGTCGTTTAATTGACATGGGTCACGACGTGCGCGTGGTCAGAAACGTCACCGACGTGGACGACGACATTTTGCGCAAGGCGCGAGAGTTGGGTGTTCACTACCTCGATCTCGCGGCGCAGGAGATGGCCAAATTTGATCGCGACATGGCGCTGATCAATCTGTTGGCGGTCTACTCCGAGCCGCGAGCCACCGGAGCAATCCCCGAAATCCTGAGCCTGATCGCTGCGACCTTTGATCACGGTTGCGCCTACGAGGTCGACGGCTTTGTTTACTTTGACGTGTCGAGCTTTCCGCGATTCGGCCAAGTCAGCCACGAAAGCCGCGAGCAGATGGTGGCCCTCGCCGCCGTCCACGGTGGGCGTCCCGATGATCCGCGCAAGCGCGATCCCTTGGACTTTGTTCTCTGGCAACCCTCGCTCGAAGATGAGCCGGCGTGGGAGTCTCGTTGGGGCGCGGGCCGTCCCGGTTGGCACATTGAATGTTCGGCGTTGGCACTGCGCGAACTGGGTGAGACCTTGGACGTTCACGGCGGCGGGCGCGACCTCGCCTTTCCTCACCACGAGTGTGAAGCAGCCCAGAGCGAGTCGGTCACGGGCGCTCCCTTTGTGCGCACGTGGCTGCACGTGGGTCTCGTTGGTTACGAGGGAACCAAGATGTCCAAATCGCTCGGAAACCTCGTCTTCGTTGACGACCTGGCTCGTCAAAGTGAACCCATGGCCGTGCGACTCGCGCTGCTGCAACACCACTATCGAGGTGACTGGGAGTGGCGCGGCGACGAACTGTCCAAAGCCCAGTCTCGACTCGCGACGTGGCGCTCGACCGCCAACAGTTCGCGCAGCTCCATGGTGTTAGACGACGTACGTAACGCACTGGACGACGATCTAAATACGCCCGCAGCACTCGAAGCAATTGACATGGCCGCGCAGTCGGGTCACTCCGTCGCAGCGGCCGCAGCGTTGCTCGGCGTTACGATGTAGCGAAGAAAGGTTTGTCATGTCTTCGTCGATCACTGTGCGCCTACCGGATGGTTCTTCTACGTCACTCGAGGCCGGTGCAACGGTTGGTGACCTGGCTCAACAGATCAGTTCCTCGCTGGCTCGCGTCGCGCTGGCGGCCCGGGTAAACGGAGCGATGGTCGATCTCAACTCGACGTTGCCCGACGGCGCCGACGTGGCGATCTTTAAAGCGGACTCCCTCGAAGGCCGAG
Source organism: Actinomycetes bacterium (assembly GCA_025352305.1). GTDB lineage: Bacteria > Actinomycetota > Acidimicrobiia > Acidimicrobiales > RAAP-2 > RAAP-2. The sequence continues at coordinate 3,329 of JANXTQ010000034.1, read as the reverse complement.
ACGTTCTTCGCCACTCCACCGCCCACGTCTTGGCCCAAGCAGTGACGCGTCTGTGGCCGGGAGCCAAGTACGCGATTGGCCCCACGATTGAGGACGGTTTTTACTACGACTTTGATCTTCCCCACGGCGCAAAATTCTCCGATAACGATTTGGAACGAATCGAACAGGCGATGCGCGAGATTGTTAAGGAGAATCAACCCTTCACCCGCGAAGAGCACAGCTACGACGAAGGACTCGCGCTCTTTGACGATCAACCCTTTAAGGGTGAGATCATTCGCGCGGTGCGCGACGGGGGATCGGCCGAGGATTTAAGCGAGGTGGCCTCCGCCTCCGTCGTCTCCACCTATCGAAACACCGACAGTTTCACCGATCTCTGTCGAGGACCCCACGTCCCGTCGACGTCACGACTCGGCCATTTCAAACTGATGCGCGTTGCTGGCGCGTACTGGCGCGGTGATGAAAAGCGTCCTCAGCTGCAACGAATTTATGGCACGGCGTGGGAATCGAAGGCGGCGTTAGATCAACACCTCTTTCGCTTAGAAGAAGCCAAACGCCGCGACCATCGCCTCCTCGGAGAGCAGCTCGATCTGTTTAGTTTTCCCAGCGAAATTGGACCGGGGCTGGCCATCTTTCATCCCAAGGGTGGAACGCTGCGTCGCGTGATGGAGGAGTACTCGCGCTCTCGACACTTAAGCGCCGGCTACAGCTTCGTTAATACCCCGCACATCACCAAGGCCGAACTCTTTGAGACGTCGGGCCACTTGGAATGGTTCGCTGACGGCATGTTTCCGCCCATGGAAATGGACGAGGGTCAGCAGTACTACTTAAAACCAATGAACTGTCCGTTTCACGTGTTGATTTACAAATCACGTCAACGCAGTTACCGCGAGCTGCCCCTTCGACTGTTTGAGTTCGGAACGGTGTATCGCTACGAAAAGTCGGGCGTTGTTCACGGCCTCACCCGGGTTCGCGGCATGACGATGGACGACTCGCACATTTTTTGTTCTCGCGAGCAGATGCGTGACGAGCTCGCGAGTCTGTTGCGATTCGTTCTGGACCTACTCAGCGAGTTCGGACTGAAAGACTTTTACTTAGAGCTCTCGACGCGACCGCCCGGCAAGGCCGTTGGATCCAACGAAGAGTGGAACGAAGCCGAGTCCACGCTCGAGACAGTCGCGCGAGCCGCCGGGTTGGAGTTGGTCATGGACCCCGGTGGCGGTGCGTTTTACGGCCCGAAAATTTCCGTGCAAGCGCGCGACGCCATTGGGCGCACCCACCAGATGTCCACCATTCAATTGGACTTTCAAACACCGCAGCGATTTGAAGCGGTCTACGTTGGCGCGGACAATCAGCGTCATCAGCCGATCATGATTCACCGAGCGCTCTTTGGATCGGTCGAACGCTTTATGGCGATCTTGATTGAGCACTACGCCGGGGCCCTGCCGACGTGGCTCAGCCCCGAACAGGTGCGCGTCTTGTCCGTGCGAGATATTCATGACGAATATGCATTGCAAGTGGTGGCCCAACTTCGTAGCGACGGTGTTCGCGTGGAGTATGAACTCGCCAACGAGCCACTCGGAGCGCGAATCCGTCGGGCCAAATTAGAAAAGATTCCTTACGTCATCGTCGTTGGTGACGATGACGTCGCGGCTAAGACCGTTGGAATTAATGCGCGCAGCACCAATGACCCCGAACGCGGCGTTTCGCTCCAGGAGTTCCGAGACCGTTTGGCCCGAGAGATCGCTGCTCACGGCTCACCGGAACTCGCGCTCGCCGAGCCAACCGAGAAGTAGTCGTGGGTCTCGAGCGCTTTGCGGCCTCGTGGCGCGAGAGTTACATCACTGAAGCAACGCAGCGAGAACGTAGCGGCGACGACGCCACGTGCGTCTTTTGTGCGTTGAGTGAACTGGAGCCGTCCGAAACGAGTGGCGTCATTGCTCGTACGCCGAGCAGTTTTGTCTGTCTCAACGCGTATCCCTACGGTTCGGGACACGTCTTGGTCCTGCCTCGGCGCCACCTCAGCGAGTTGAGCGAACTGTCTGACGACGAGTCGGTGGATCTGTTCACTCTTCTTCGACAAGCGGCCGCGGCACTCGAGCTCGCCTACGCGCCCGACGGAATGAACATTGGCATGAATCTCGGTCGTGCGGCCGGTGCGGGACTTCCGAGTCACCTGCACGCGCACGTTCTGCCACGTTGGAATGGGGACACCAACTTCATGACCACGATTGGAGAAACGCGAGTACTTCCCGAGTCGTTGGACTCAACGTGGGCCAAGATCAGCGCGGCGTGGTCTGTCCCGAAGTCGCCGGGTCACTCCCAGTAGGATGGATGCACGCGGGCGCACGGCCCAGGCGGAGGCCTAATGTTTGACGGAAAGTTCCGGCAGTCTGTAGATGCGCGAACCGCACCGGTCGGCCTAGCGCTCGTTCGACTCGGATTTTCTGCGGACGTGCTGACGGGCTCGGGACTGCTGTTCGCCGCGATTACGGCCTGGTTGATCGGTACCGGTCATCACCACTGGGCTGTTGTGATGCTGACGTTGACGGGAGCACACGACCTCTTTGATGGTCCCGTTGCCAAAGCTTCCAAATCCGCCTCCGTGCGCGGAAGTTTCTTCGATTCGGTCATGGACCGACTCTCTGACGGAGTGCTGCTCGGCGGCGTTGCCTACTTCTTAGTGGCCCAACATCGAGGCGAGTTGGTGCTGTTGCCCTTTGCGATTATGACGACCACGTTCATGATCTCCTACGAGCGCTCCAAAGCGGAGAGCCTTGGTCTAAAGGCCAAGGGCGGTCTTATGGAGCGCGCCGAGCGAATGATTTTGCTGGGCGTCTCACTGCTCGCACCGGTACTGTTCGTACCCGTGTTGTGGGCGCTGCTCGTTTTGACGGCCGCAACGGCCGCGGGACGTTTCCAGCGAGTGTGGGTGGCTGCTGGTCGCCCGCCGCAGCGCGAAACAGTGGCGCCACGAGTAAGGCGTCACGCGCACCGCGAGGGGCGCCGACGCGGATTTACTCGCACCACACGTCCCTAGCCGTGTCGTTTTCACCTCGAGTTGGTCTTTTCAAGGGACTCGGCGGAGCACTCGAAATCCTGCCCGAAAGTTTTGACACGTGGGCGGCATCGAAAATCGCCGGCACGGTAGGTCGACTAAGCCCCGGGCCACGCAAAAATCTCCGCAACAATATTCGCCACGTTCTCGCAGCGAGTGAGCGCAACGTGGACGACGCCCTGCTCGAGCGTTACGTCGATCGAGCTTTTGAAAGTTACGGTCAGTACTGGGCCGAAGGAGCAAAACTGCCCGCCATTGATCCCGCGGAGATGGC
>JANXTQ010000289.1 GCA_025352305.1 Actinomycetes bacterium | reverse complement strand
TGCTCATGGGTCTCGGCGGTCTGATGGTGGCCGGTCGGCGATTTACGCGCATCCTCGCTCCGTAAACCGGTCCAGGCATTCGACGTCAATCCTTTCAAATCTGGCACTGTGGATCCCTACGCCGACGCCTTCATCAAATCTCGCTCATCTGTGCTGCAACTCATTCACGATCTCAGCGACGGTGAGTCCGAACAAATTTCCCGTTTCACGCTGCAGTGGCGGGTGCGCGACGTCGTGGCGCACCTGTGCGGAGTTAGCGAAGATGCCATGGCCGAACCTTCTGACGGGCGACGTTAATGATTGGTCCTGTGCCCAAATTGAACGACGCTTCGACGTATCGCTCGCCGCGATTGCTGAGACGTGGGCATCGAGTGGAACTAAAGCGAATATGAATGACCACTTCGCTCAGATGGTTTTTGATCAGATCAGCGACGAGTTCGATATTCACACTCCCTGGGTAAGGCGAGCGACGTTACGAGCGATATGGTGAGCTTGACCGCGATGTTCGCGCCGAACACGTTGCGCGGCGAACACGTTGCGCGGCGAACGCCCGGGCACCGTCAACTTCACAGGTCAGCGTGCGCGCTTTGAGGGCAGCGAAACAATTGAACGCAACGCGTCGACGTTTGGAGTGCTTCGTTTTCTTCCCGGTCGGCGTAGTTGGTCTTAGATCTATTCATTCGATTGGAGCCGAGACCACGCCTACGTGCGTAAGACTCGGCCAGGTCCACCGAAAATGTACGCCTCCGGGGGCGGAATTTACTTCGTGATGGGCTGTCTCGAGCGTCAATCCAGCCCGTATTTACATCAATCCAGCTGATACGCGCGAGCACGTAAAGAGGGACCTCGACTAATGGTCGTCCCTGCTAACGATCAAGTCCTCTGCCTCGCGCACTTCGGGTTCAGCGGTGAGTACTTCTGTGCGGAACCTCCTCGTACAATTGGTTCTTGTTGGGTGAGGCAGTTTCGTCAGGTCCGAATGGTCCTCGCGGCGAGCGCTGTGGTGATGAACGGAGTCGTATGGTGATTGAGTGTCTGTCCTCGGACGTGCGCATTGAGTGCGACAGTGCGCGCAGTTGCGCCTCATCATGAATCGGCCCCGACGGACCGCGTTGGCTCGCCGAGTGCGCAATCTGGCAAGTGCTGCCGCTGCGTCGGTGGTCGGTGTCTCCGTCCTGGTGCTAGTCGCTGGTCCGGCGAGCGCCGTAGTGGTCACCGGCAACAACGCCACCCAGACGAACTTGGCCATCTCGCCGAATCCGACTACAACGGGACAGAGAATCGACATGACCGCCCAGGTCGTCGACAAGTCGGCCACGTGTCAATCTGGTGGCACCTGCACTAGCCCGACGGGCACGGTCACCTTCACGGACTTGAACAATCCGAACGGCTACAAAGCGGCCCTCTATCCGTCCTCGCCCGGCACCTCAACGGCTACGTTTGCGGATCATTTCAACCCGGGGACCTACGCGATCACCGCGGACTACGGCGGGACCACGTACTACTTCGCCCCGAGCACGACGAGCAGCAATGAGCAAGTGGTCTCGGGCCCCAGTTCGGTCAACCTCACCCAGTCGGCGGACACTACCTTCGCTGGACAGGTGGTGACATTCCACGCTGCAGTGTCGGTGCCGAACGACCGGTACTGCCCCCATGGCGAGGTCCAGTTTTACGAAGGTGGGAACCCGTACGGGGCTCCAGTCGCGAACGGGAATGTGAATGGGTGTGGTGCCACGTTGAGCACCAACACGCTGAGCGGAAGCCAAACCTTTGTGGCCAGGTTTATCGGAGACACCAATTCGTACACCGATGCGAGTGTCTCCAACCAGGTCACGCACACGATCGGCGCTCCTCCGACCACGATCTCGTTCGCCTCAACATCAAATCCGTCCACGTCGGGCCAGACCGTAGGTCTTACCGTTGTTGTGACCCCGCCGCCCGGATCTCCGCCCTCACCGATCCCTTCGGGCACGGTGACCCTCTACCTCGCCGGCAGTCCCGTCGAGCAGAGTTCGCTCGATAGCAACGGCTCGGTGACCTTCGACGTCTCGTTCGATGTCGGAGCGGGCAACAATCCATTTACCGCCACCTACTTCGGCGACACCAACTACCCCCAGAACAACTCGGGTACCTACATCCAGTCGGTGGACAAGGCAGCGACATCGACGGTGCTGACGTCGTCGGCCAACCCCTCGGCCTTCGGCCAACCCATCCGCATCACCGCCACCGTCACCGCTTTCTCGGGTTTCACCGGTCCTCCTTCGGGCACGGTGACCATCTACGCCTACGGCGATCCGATCAACCAGGGTTCGCTGGACGCGAACGGCAAGATTGTGTTCGACGTCTCGGCGGATCTTGGCCTGGGCAACACCCAGATCACCGCCAACTACTACGGCGACGCTAATAACTACGGCAGCGGCGCTTTCGGGCTCAGCCAGACAGTGAACCAGGCGGCGACCTCCACAACCCTTTGGTCATCAGTCAACCCGTCCGCTCCCGGCCAGACGGTGACGTTCACCGCAGCGGTCATCAACCAACCTCCTGGCTCGAGTGGTCCCACCGGTACGGTCACCTTCAAAGACGGCTCAAGCGTGCTGGGCACCGGCACTCTCAACGCCAGTCGCCACGCCAGTTTCATAGCCGTCAATCCGGCTGTCGGCCTCCACCACATCTCCGCGATCTATAGCGGAGACACCTACTCGCTCGCCAGCACGTCCGCCACGCTGAATCAGACGATCAACGGACCAACCGCGCCGAGCATCACCAAGGTCTCACTCAATGCAGGTCCAGTGGCGGGCGGTCGTACTATCACCATCACGGGCACCAACCTGACCGGCACCAAAACGGTGACCCTGGGACTCGTCGCCGCCAGTCATATCGTCCTGCTCTCGGCCACCAAACTGACCGCGAGGACCCCCGCCCATGCGGCTGGCATCGTCGACGTACAGGTCACTACAGCGCGTGGCACCAGTCCAGTCGCGGTGGCCGACCGCTACAGCTATGACGGCGTTCCCACCGTCATAAGCCTGAGCCCCGCCACGGGACCCCACGCCGGAGGCACCGTTGTGACGATCCACGGCATGAACTTCGTAATCGGTGCCGTGGTCCATTTCGGCACTCTGGCTGCCAAGGTGGTGTTCGTATCCAGCACCCAACTCAAAGCCACCGCGCCCGCCCATTTTGTGGGCACGGTTTATGTCACCGTCACGTCCCCAGGCGGCACGAGCCCAAGCGGTGCGGGCAATCACTACATCTACAGTTGATCGAGGCGTGTTCTGCGCTTCGCGGACGATGTCTCAACTACTAACTCGGACTTCGCCATTGAGGTGCGGGCCTGAACGAGGCCAAGACAGGAAGATTCCCTTCTGATCGGGGAACTGTGGGCCTCGAGCCAACAGTGGACTCCAAGCGAAAGAGCACTTCACAAATGAGCGATACCCGTGCTCCGAACCGCTTGGAAATGACCTTCGGGAGCGCGCGACAAGTCGCGCGGGCTTGGGCACGGTCGCTGAGATAGTTGACCGCGCGGGTCTCGATACCTCCGTTTTTTAATTACTCGCTTCTTAGTTGGTTACAACGGTGATCTTCGTTGTCACCTGCAAACTCCTTTCTGTTCGGGAATCTCTCGGACGCTGTTCAAGGAGAAACTATGTACCGATCCGAGGGGCGAAAGCTCCGCAATTTAGGAGCCAGCGGTGCGCTGGCCATTGGACTCATCGCGGGGGGAGTGGGAATCGCGTCGGCGACCACGTCCAGCACCGCCGCGTCCCACACTGTCGCAAAAACAACGGCGCCACCGTTAGTTGATGGTCATCACGGTCAAAATGGGGCCCACGGAGTCGTGAGCGCTCTCAGCGCCACGTCCCTCACCATCACGAATCTTGACGCAACGACGCGTACCTTTTCTCTTACGCCGGCTACGACTGTAGAAAAATCGGGCGCACCAGCGAACATGAGCGACCTCGCCGTGGGCGATCGCGTCGACGTTCGTGCGAGCGACACGACCGCCACTGTGGCGAGCGACATTGAGATCGACGTACCGCGAGTAGCCGGCCAAGTGATCTCGGTAAACGGATCAACCATTGTGTTGAGCGACGCGCAAGGTTTCTACCGGACCCTCAGCGTCGACTCATCGACCGTGTTCACGAATGCGGTGGGCACGCCAGCCACGTT
>JANXTQ010000279.1 GCA_025352305.1 Actinomycetes bacterium | reverse complement strand
ACTCATATTGGCGTCACCAATAATGACGTGCAGCCGACGAAACCGTTCGGGGTCTCCGTGAGGTTCGTCGCGGGTGTTGACGATTGGTCGTTTCAGAGTTGTTTCGAGTCCAACGACCTCTTCAAAGAACTCCGAGCGCTGGCTGAGTTGATAGCTCGGCGCGAGGGCGTAACCCGCTTCGGTCTCTGCTCCGACTTTGCCGGCGCCGCAGATCACCTGACGACTAATGAGGTGCGGCACCATGGCTCTAACAATTGATTCAAAGGGCACGTGACGATCGACAAGAAAGTTCTCGTGGCATCCGTACGAGTTGCCCTTACCGTCCGAGTTGTCCTTGTAACAGATGATGGGTGGCCCTGGCACTCCGCTCGCGTTCGCTGCCAACACCGCACGTCGCAGCACCTCTTCACCGGCAACGTCGTAGAGAACGGCCTCGAGCGGCGTGCGGCACTCGGGTGAGGAGTACTCGGGGTGCGCATGATCTACGTAAAAGCGTGCCCCATTCGCGAGAACGGTGTTCGCCAGGTGGGTTTCAACAATCGGTGCGAGCGAGGTGAGCGAGGGAAAACCGCGAGCATCGTGACCAGGCATCTCGTCGTCGAAGTCCCAGTTGACGTGGCTTCGTCCCGGCTGTGCGTACGCATTGACGATCAACGTCGAAGCGGCAATGGGATCGTGGTCCGGCCCGCCCGCAATTCCATACTCCGTCTCGATACCGAGAACCTTCGCCGTTGCCATTGCCTAGAGGTACTGACCGGTACCTACGTGGTCGATCGAACGCCCGCCACGGGGCTCCGCGCTCGGCAGGTTGACGAGCGTGCGAATGAAAATAATTCGCTCGCCCTTTTTGCCCGAGATGCGCGCCCAGTCGTCCGGATTGGTCGTGTTGGGTAGATCTTCATTCTCGCGATACTCCTGGCGGATAGAGGCGAGAAGGTCCTCGAGACGAACTCCGCGTCCCTCTTGAGCAATCTCACGCTTCACGGCGAGCTTCTTCGCTCGTCGAACGATGTTCTCAATCATTGCGCCCGACGCGAAGTCCTTGTAGTAAAGAATTTCCTTGTCGCCACCTTGGTAAGTGACCTCCAAGAAACGGTTTTCGTCGTCGACGCGGTACATCTCATTGACCGTTCGTTCGATAATGACTCGCACGGCCTTTTCGGGGTCCCCTCCCCCGAACTCGGCGATTGACGTGTCGTCGAGCGGTAGACCGGCGTGAAAGTAACGACTAAAGATCTGCGACGCCGCCTCTTCGTTCGGCCGCTCAATTTTGATTTTGACGTCCAAACGCCCCGGGCGCAGGATCGCGGGATCAATGAGGTCCTCGCGGTTGGTGGCCCCAATGACGATCACGTCACGCAGCGATTCGACTCCGTCGATTTCCGCGAGGAGTTGGGGAACAATTGTTGACTCCATGTCCGAACTGATGCCCGAACCTCGAGTGCGAAATAGCGAGTCCATCTCGTCGAAAAAGATGATGACCGGCACGCCTTCGTCGGCTTTTTCGCGCGCTCGTTCGAAAACTAAGCGAATTTGGCGCTCGGTTTCGCCAACGTACTTGTTGAGCAACTCCGGACCCTTGATGTTGAGGAAGTAGGAGCGCACGTTGGTGTTGCCCGTGATCTGAGCGACCTTGGCCGCGAGTGAGTTAGCGACGGCTTTGGCAATCAAGGTCTTGCCACAACCGGGAGGGCCGTAGAGCAATATTCCCTTTGGTGCGGGAAGTTCGTAGTCGCTAAACAGTCGGCGATGTAAGTACGGCAACTCCACGGCGTCGGTGATGGCTTCGATTTGTGTATCGAGACCACCAACATCGGAGTAGCTGATGTCGGGTACCTCTTCTAAAACGAGGTCTTCAATCTCTTGGCGGGCCAATTTCTCAATTAACAGATTGCTGCGCCCGTCGAACAACAAGGCGTCGCCCGCTCGCAGGTGCACGCCGCGAAGTGCGTCGGAGCGCTCCACCACCCGTTCGTCGTCGCCGCGCCCCGAAATCATCACCCGGCGCTCGTCGATGACCTCTTTTACCGATACCACTTCACCTTGGCCGTCGGCGTCGCGAATTGCAATGACGGTAAAGGCCTCGTTCAAAACAACTTCGTTACCTCGCTCGACTACGCCCGGGTCAATTGCTGGATGAAGGGCAACGCGCATCTTTCGACCGGAGGCAAAAATGTCGACCGTTCCATCGGAGTTGAAATCCAAGAATGTTCCGTACACCGACGGCGGCTGGGTAAGTTTTTCGACCTCTTCGCGCAGTGCGGCCACCTGCTCGCGGGTCTGTTGAATTGTGATGGTGAGTTTTTCGTTGTTCGAACGCGCCTGGGTCAGCTGACCACGCGCTTCGAGCAACTGCTCTTCGAGATGCTCGACCCGAGAGGGGTATTCCTCGGATCTACGTCGAAAGGTCTCGAGATCGTCGAGCGAGCGCTGCAACTCGCTTTGGAGACGCTCGTACTCTTCGCCAGTGGGAGTCGCGTCCGTGCTCATAAGTCCACCATAGTGAGTGATTTATACGAAGTCAGTATCAGCAGAGTCCCTGGCGCTAACCACTAAAGTGCAGGTCTTAGTTAGCTCTGTGGAGGCGTGGTTATGAAGGTGTGGATCGACCAGGATCTGTGCACGGGCGACGGCCTGTGTGAAGAGATCGCTCCGGCCGTGTTCACTCTGCTCGACGACGGTCTCGCCTACGTCAAAGAAGGCAGTGACGTAAAAAATGAACCGGGTGGTGCCGCGGGCATGGCTCAGGTATCTGTGGAGCTCGAAGATGCGGTAACCGAGGCGGCCGAAGAGTGCCCCGGTGAGTGCATTTTTATTGAAACCGAGTAGTTACTCGTCACTCTCTGACTCGTCGGGCGCAACAATGGGCTCATCTAATTGACGCACCAAACGCCGCGCGGTCGTGAGGAAGCCGGTGTGCGCGACCATTCGGTGATCGGGTCGAACGGACCGCTTCTCAATGTGCCAGGTGCGCCGAAGCACCTCCACGGTCTCGGCCAGTCCAAAGGCGTACTGATTGAGCGTTTCGCGCAGCACCTGGGTCTGATTAATTGTGGGCAGGTAGGCCAAAAAGATGCCGCCCGGTCGAAGTGCTTGCTCAGCGTGCGCCACCACCTTTTGTGGTTCGGGCATATCGAGCAATACTCGATCGAGGTCGCGCTCATCAATTGATTCGGTGACGTCACGAATCTCCACGTCGTAAGAAACGTCGTCGCCGAGCATCGCTCGAACATTCTCTTTAGCTCGATCAGCAAAATCTTCGCGGATCTCGTAACCCTTGACCAATGCTCCTGCGCGCAAGATCGTCATCGAGAGAGCGCCGGAGCCAACACCGGCTTCCAAAATTCTCATGCCCGGTCCAATGTCGGCTTGCATCAAGATGGCGCCGAGGTCTTTGGGATAGATGACCTGCGCTCCGCGCGGCATTTTCAGCACCACGTCACTCAACGTGGGGCGAAGCACCAAGAAACTGCGACCGGTGGATCCGTTAATTACGTCACCTTCGGTGGCACCAATCAGTTGGTCGTGCATAACAATGCCGGCGTGGGTGTGAAAAGACGCACCGGCTCGTAGTGAGATCAAGTAGCGGCGATCTTTGGAGTCAATCAGCATGACGCGCTCACCTAAGCGCAACTCGGCGGGATTCACATCACCTTTCGAACGGCAACGTCAATATTTTCGCCGTCTTTGACGCGGTAGATCGAGGTGGCGTCGCCGCGAGCGTCGAGCGCGCGTACGAGGGCAATGGCACCGAGCACCACCCACCAGATACGGCCGCCATACTTTTGCGTTTGGCGATACGAATAGGCCATCAACACGCTGAACAGCTTGGCGATCACTTGGAGCGTCGAACTTCCACGTAGGTCTTTCGGCGTCGCCCCCGACGTCGCCCCCACGCAAAGGCACCCAGCGCCGCCAAGATTCCAACGGCCGGAGCCGTGCTCTTAGCCCGCGAACTGACGCCGCTGGCAATTTGAGT
>JANXTQ010000250.1 GCA_025352305.1 Actinomycetes bacterium | reverse complement strand
GAGCACCGAGTCCAACTGGCCCTGGCCAATAATCATGTGTTGCTGGCGGCCCACTCCCGAGTCGCCGAGCAACTCTTGAATATCGAGCAAGCGACACGGCGTTGCGTTGATGGCGTACTCAGACTCGCCGGAGCGAAACAGCGTGCGCGAAATTGTTACTTCGGCGCCGTCGATCGACAGTTTGCCCGACGCATTATCGAGCGTGAGGCTCACTTCGCATCGCCCGAGCGCGGCTCGAGACACGGTGCCGGCGAAGATGACGTCCTCCATTTTCGCACTGCGCAGCGCCCGAGTACTTTGCGCACCGAGCACCCAGGTAACGGCGTCAACGACGTTGGACTTGCCCGAACCGTTTGGTCCCACGACGGCCGTGACACCGGGCTCGAACTCGAGCACCGTGGTGTCGGCGAAGGACTTAAAGCCCTTCATGGATAGTCGCTTCAAGAACATCGCTACGACGCTAGCAATCTCGCGCTCACGCTTCGAAGGCTCGCGGTACTTAGTTTTGGCACTTGGCGCAGTAGAACGTCGAGCGTCCTCTGACAATGACGCGCAAGATCGCAGCGCGGCACTGTCCGCACGGTTGGCCCTCGCGGTTATAGACCTGATGAAGGTTCTGGTAGTCGCCCGCACGCCCTTCGGGGTCCACGAACTGCTCGTCGTCCAGTGTTGAACCGCGGTGCTTAATCGCGTCCGTCAGGACCTCGGTGATCGCGCGGTGCAGTCGACGAATTTCAATGGTTGACAGTGATTCAGCGGACCGGTCGTAGAGAATTCCGGCGTTGTAAAGCGTCTCGTCCGCGTAGATATTGCCCAGGCCCGCAATGATGTCCTGGTCCATCAACACGGCCTTAAGTGGAGTCTCGCGGCTGCGCAAAATGGCGGCGAAGCGCTCCCAACCAATCTGGTCCTCAATGAAATCAATGCCGAGGTGAGCCAGTTCGGGCACCGCGGCGCGCAGAGCTAAGCCGTCACCGCCAATCGACAGGCGAGCGAACTTCGAAATCTCGACCGCCTGACCGTCGACGAGGGGCGTGGAGACAAAGAGTTCGCCGAATGTTCGCGGATCAACGTAGCGCAGTTCGCCCCCCGAGTTGAGGGTGAAAACAATGTGCGTGTGCTTGGGCTTGGGGTCTTTGGCTGCCTTGGCGCGCAGTAGCTGACCACTCATTCCTAAGTGGGCCACCATCTTGGTTCCATCATCGAATCCAAAGATCAGATACTTACCCAGTCGATTAATCGACTTAACCGTGCGCCCCTCGGTACGCTCGCGAAAATCCTTAGCGTTCTTATGGCGACGCACCACGCGACCGTTGGTGACGGCGACGGTCTTAATTTTTTTTCCCACCATGTCGCGCGACAGGACGCTGCGCACTGTTTCGACTTCGGGTAATTCAGGCATCTCGTCGGACCTCCCAGGCCGCCAGGGCCGCCGCCACTTCGGCAGCTTTCTTTGATCGACCCTGGCCCGTGGCGGCACGCTGACCGTCAACGAAAACCGTGGCGTCGAACTGAGTGGCGTGGCTCGGTCCTTCGGAGCGCACTTCGTAAAAGGGAACTCCGAAGCCTCGCGTTTCGCACCACTGTCGAAGTCTCGATTTCGGGTCGATCTCTTCGGGCGCGGCGGCGGCTTCGGCCAGAACCTCTCGCAACTGTTCCAACACAAATTCGCGCGCGGCGTCGTAGCCGCGCTCTAAATACAGCGCCGCGACAATGGCTTCAAAGGCGTCGGCCAGCAAACTTGGTCGCTTGGCACCGTCGGCCTTTTGTTCTCCGCGGCCCAGACGCACGAGTTCACCTACGCCCAGTCGCGCGGCCGCGTCGGCGAGCGAGGACTCGTTGACGACCTTGGAGCGAGTGAGCGATCCGGTTCCCTGGTTGAGTTCGGGGTGCTCGCGGATAATCGCGTCGGCAATCACGAGATCGACGACGGCGTCGCCCAAAAACTCCAGGCGTTCGTTGGACTCAACGTGTTGTTCGGCGGCGAAACTCGAATGAGTGAGCGCTACCGCTAACAGTGTCGAGTCCGCGGCGAGTCCCAATTGCTCGGCTAGTTGCTCTATCGAAGAGAGCGCGATGCTCACGTACCCCTTAGGCGTTCTGCAGTTTGGCGGTGACGTAATCGACGCTTTGGCGCACCGACATCAGATCTTCGAGATCTTCGTCATCAATGTGAAAACCGGCGGACTTCTCCGCGAGTGACTCTTCGAGGGCCTCAACGAGCTCAATGAGCGCCAGCGAATCCGCGCCGAGCTCACTAAAGGGAGCGTCTTCTACAATCTCACTCGGATCTTTTTCCAAGATTTCGCCCAGCAAGTTCTGAACCAGCGCTAGAACCTCTTCTCGACTAACGGCCGAGGCGTTATTGGTCCCAGAGGACATGGCTGCTCCTTTGCTCACCAGAGCACCAGACTACTAATTTATGAGTCGGTTGTTGGATTTTCTCCGGCTTGATCAGGGCGAATAGCGACTCGTTGGCCGTCAAGGACCCCGGCTGCGCTCATTTCGGCGCCCACGCGCAAGGCGTTCATGATCGCCGTGGCATTAGAAGAACCGTGGCTAATCACGCAGATTCCGTTCAGACCGAGCAACATCGCGCCGCCCTGGTTATCGGGTGAGAGTTCTGCCGCCGCGGGCAGCAAGTAGGGAAACAGCGTGTCTCCGGCCGCGCGGGTCTCGTCGTTTGTCCCAATGACGTCCATGATCAACTTGAAAATGAACTTGAGCGAGCCCTCGAGCGTCTTGAGAGCGACGTTGCCGGTGAAACCGTCGGTGACAATCACGTCTACCGGCGACGGGATGAGG
>JANXTQ010000025.1 GCA_025352305.1 Actinomycetes bacterium | reverse complement strand
CCAGCGAACAAACAACGACGTAGACCAGGGGTCCGGGCAGCTTGTGCATTTCATTCAAGGCACCCGACAAAATTCCAGCGATCAGCATTGCATCATCTTTATTGATTTTTGTGCCCTAAGGAGAACGTAAGAGATGCAATGTGCGTATGAGAGGCTAAATCGATGAAAACCCGTCCCGTGGCCAACGCCAAAGCACCGCGCTCATACCGCTTGCCGTTTAAGGCACCACCGCGTGCGTGGGCGCTCGCAGAGTGGTCGCTCGTTCCGCTTCGTCTTTTTCTAGGCGCCACCTTCTTATATGCCAGTCTGCAAAAACTCGCCAACCCTGATTTTTTCAACGCCAAATTCAGCGGCTCGATTCAGGCTCAGTTGATTGCCTACTCGCGCTCCAGCCCCATCGGTGCACTGATTCGACCGCTCGAACACGTCGGCGTAGAAATGGGAATCTTCATTGCGGTCACTGAGGTCGCGGTGGGAGTTGGAACCCTGCTCGGTCTGTGGGGTCGCGTCGCGGCCTTTGGTGGAGCCTTGCTCAGTCTGATGCTCTTTTTGGCCGTCAGTTTTCATTCCTCGCCCTACTACTACGGCGCGGACATTGTCTTTTTCTTCGCGTGGCTCCCGCTGATCATCTCGGGTGGAGGGACTCGGCTCTCTTTTGACGCGGTTCTGGCACGCCGAGCGGCGCACGGAGCTGCGGTAGCGGACCCTGAACTTGTGGTCGTGCCCTTTGCGCAAGTTCAACATCTGTGCGGTCACTACAACGCGGGCAAATGCAACGTGCAACACAATGCGCCGTGTCAGCCCCACGGATGTCCCGTTCTTGAGGGCCACCGCCCCTCACTGCTGACGCGCGGCAGAGTCGATCACGTCGATCGTCGTGCCGTCGTTCTCGGTGCGTCCTCTGCGGCCGTTGTCGCCGGTGTGACCGCGGTGGCCGCTGGTTCCACCGCGGGTCTCGGATGGCTGCTGCACGGAAAGAGGTCCGGAGGATCGCCCTCAGGTGCCACCACGACAACACAGTCGGGATCCAAACAATCAATCGGACAAGCCAGCAGCATTGCGGTCAATCAGTCGGCCAATTTCACTGTGGCCGCGAGCGGCGATCCCGGAATTGTGATCTGCACAAAGAGTGGCCAGTTTGAGGCCTACGACGCGGTTTGTCCTCACGCGGGCTGCACCGTTGGTTACAGTGCGTCGAGCAAGCAGATTGTCTGTCCGTGTCACACTTCAATTTTTGATCCCGCAACCGGCAACGTCATTTCGGGACCGGCTCTCAGCGGGCTCACGAAATTAGCGATTCAAGAAGGCACTGACGGAAATCTGTACGTCTCTTAGCGCGTCGCCAGCGCGCTACGACGCGCCAGCATTTTTTCAATAAACGCAGTTCCGCTCGCGACCTCAGTTAATAGATCGCTCTGTCCGCTGGGTCGCGCGAGCATCCAGGAATGTCCACCGGGTACCCACTGGATCGCCACGCCACTCGCTTCAGAGAATGACGCCGCGGCCGGCATCGTCACGACTCGATCAAAACAACCCCAGGCTCCATAGATCGGCACGTCACTCGCGGCGAGAGCTCGAACCGATGAGGTGAGGTCAATATTGAGCAACATCGTCGCGACGGGTGCCGAGTGCGCGACCATCATTACGTTGCTCTTTAGATCCGGGATCAGTGAGCGAATCGTCGTGAACATGTGACCAATCAGCAAGTCAGGAGCGTCCAGCGCTATTGCACTCACGAGGTCCATCATCGGCGCAGCGTCGGGCAACACGTGTGAGAGCAGTCGCGTCGGCAGTGAGGTGCGCGCCTGCCACTGTGGTGTGGCGACACCGTCACGGTAGATCAGGCCGAGTACATCATCGGCGTGACGCGAGGCGTAGTCGACGGCTACGGCGCCGCCCATGGAGTGACCCAGAATGACAAATTTCTGGATTCCGAGCTCTCGGCGAACAATGTCTACGTGGTCACTGAATGAGTTAATGGTGACCTCGCCCCAATCCAAAGGGTCCGAACCGCCAAAGCCCGGGAGGGACGGGTTGACGACTCGCCAACCGAGTCGGCGCGCCAACCACTCGGACTCGCGAGCGTACATTGAACCACCAGCGAAGTACCCGTGAATATTGATGGCCCAGATCGGCTCGCTACCTGGACCCTCGGGGCCGCAGGCATCAACGTTGTCGGTATAGCGGTAGCGGAAATTTCGTCCGTGGAGATCCTTGTTGACAACCGTCCAACCAATGCTCTCGTGGCGATGTTGGGGCTGACGAGTGACCGCTCGACGGAGTTCGTCCGAGCGAACAGCCATATCGCGACGCAGGGTGCAGCCAATGACGGCTGCGGCATCCAGCAACGTTCGGGGGGTGTTCGGGGTCATGGGCGAAGGAACTCCATTGCTGAGGCTACAGATTTAGCGTCACGGAAAAAGGACGGTCTCTGGGCGCGAGCCTCTATGGTTCACCTTTATGAACTCCAGCGAACTTGAAACCACTGTGGCCGGCCCGATCCAGTTGATTGGAATGTCCTATTACTTTGATCCGCAAACGGCCGCTCACGGCCAAGAACACGGCCTCAACATGTTTGAGTTTTACGGGATTGGACGCGCTGGTGTCTTAGGCGATCCGAGTGTGGCGGACATCCAAGACGCATTCTGGTTCTTTCACGAACGAGCCATCACCGGACTGTGGACCAGCGCGCGCGCCAAGATTGAACCGGTCACGGGAGCAAACGAACATCTTCAGGCGGCGTTCAACTACGCCGACCGAGTTTTTGCCAACATCGATGAAGCGACGTTGCGAGCATTCGCCGACGCTGCGCACAAGGTAATCGCTGGTGTGCCGAGCGGTCTGTACGCGCTCGTTGACGGATACCGAAACTTCCCCGTGCCGAGCAACGCCACGCACGCGGCGTACCTCGGTTCAATTTTGTTGCGTGAGTTGCGCGGTGGAGTTCACATTCACGCGACGCGTGAATTTTCAATCGCTCCCAATGAGGCCTGCTTTATTGCCAACGAGACGATTTTTAAACTGCACGGATACAACGATGACGACACCCCCGAGAGAACCCACGATCTCGAAAGTCGCATGGCCAATGCCGAAGGCCTCACCACGACGATGATGGCGAGTTACCTCGATGTTTTGAGCGACGACGAATGCAGCGCGCTAGCGACGGGCGTGGCAGCCATGAACTCTGCCATCGCCAACCCGCCCGCGTAGTAACTCTTTCGTGAGTGACGCCGTCTCACCACTGCGCCAGAACGGCCGCCGAGCGCGCGGCTTCGTTCTGATGTCCCTGGTGGTGGGAACAAGTTTTTTGATTGTGTGGACGGCCTACCTCGGCTGGGTCCTACCTCGTGCCTACGTCGCGGCGCACTGGAAACTGGCGTGGGTGGGACTCGACACCGGCCAGGTCGTGGTCTTGTTGTTGACCACGTGGGCGGCGTACAGAGGTCGACTCGTCGTGATTGTCTTTGCCAATGTCGCGGCGACGATGTTCGTTATCGACGCGTGGTTCGATGTAACGACGGCGCGATCCGGTGCCTTCTCCGAGTCGCTATTTTCGGCGTTCGGAGTGGAGTTGCCCGCGGCCGGTGCGTTGATATGGGTGGCGTGGTCGGTGCTTCGTCGCGCGGTCAATACGTGGGGCGACGAAAATGAACGCAATCGAAGTATCTGGCAAGTCAACATTCCGGCACCGCAGCGATCACGTCGTCGCAAACTCTCCAAATAAATTTTGATGCCACGACGTCGCCGTTACATTCATTGACGGTGCCCGACAACAACCTGCAGAGCTAGCGGAGAGATCTACTTCTCAAAGACGTAGGTGCCGGGTGCGGTTGCCAAAGGAATTAGTCCGCCGCCTCCGAGTTCGCTCGGTGCTTCAATGTCCGAGCCGGCGTGCTCGGCAAGCCACGTGGCCCAGTCGGGCCACCAACTGCCCTTTTCCGTAGTCGATCCCGCCAACCACGTCGCTGCTTCCTGAGGATTTTTCGGATTGGTTTGAAATGTGGCTTTGGGATTCGTCGGTGGATTGACGAGTGCTGCAATGTGACCGCTGCGCGACAGAGTAAATCGAACCTCACCGCCGAGCATCTGAGTCGTGCGGTAGCAACTCTCCCAGGGCGTGATGTGATCGGAGATTCCTGCGAGCACGTAGGTATCGACGTGCACCTGCTTTAAATCAATGAGCAGTCCCTTGAAGGTGACGCCGCCGGGACGAACGAGGGAGTTGTCGATGGCCACGTCAATGAAGTCAGCGTGCAACTGTGCGGTCATACGCGTGGTGTCCGAGTTCCAAAACAGAATGTCGAAGGCGGGTGGTCGATTTCCGCAGAGATAGTTGTTCACCCAGTAGTTCCACACCAGGTCACCCGGTCGAAGCCACGCAAACACCTCGGCCAACTGGCGTCCGTCGAGGTAACCCTTGCGCGCCGACATTGATTTGGCGGCGTTGACCAAACGCTTGTCGGCGAACGCCGCGGCGTCTCCGGCACGTTCGTTGTCGAGCACCGTTACCAACAAAGTGAGTCCCGCGAGTCGGTGTTGCTTGCCCGTGGCGGCGAGAACTCCCGCGGCGACGGCGGCAATTGTTCCTCCGGAGCACGCGGCGGCCATCATGGCGCGCTCGCAACCCGTCACGCGTTCGACGGCGTCGAGAGCATCGAGCACTGCCTGGACGTACTCAGTGAGTCCCCAACTCGAGTGACGCCCGTCGGGATTACGCCACGAAATCATGAAGACCTGTTGACCCGACTGCACCAAGAACTCCGCGAGGCTTCGACCCGGAGTCAAGTCCGTCGCGTAGAACTTATTGATTGTCGGCGGAATGATCAGGAGTGGAACCGCATGAACCTGATCGGTCTGGGCGCTGTACTGAATCAGTTCCAGAATTTCTGAGCGATAGACCACGGCGCCCGGCGTCACGGCCACGTTCTCACCCAACTTAAACGGAGTGGAGTCGACCATCTCGGGTACGCGCGGGGGAGTGCGCATGTCTTGAACGAAGTTCTGTGCGCCGCGAACGAGCGACATTCCGCCGGTGTCGATGGCTGCTTTCGCTGAAGCGGGGTTGACTAACGCAAAGTTGCTCGGCGAGAGTGCCTCGGACACGTTGTTGAGAACGAATCGAACTCGTCGATCATCGCGCCACTGCAGTTGCGCGAGGTTGAGAAGTTCCTCCGCAGTTTTAGTAGTGCTCAGGTAGCTCTGGGCGGCGCGCTTAAGAAAGGGATTGTTGCGCCAGGCGTCGTCTTCAAATCGTCGGTCCCTCTTCGGCGGCTCCACGCTCGAAGTTCCTACGGCAATTCGGCGCAGCTCGTTGGCCAGGCCGACGCCTCGTCTCGCAGTGACGACCGGTTTTTTCGCGAGGGCGAGTCCAAACTTCACCATCGACGAGTTCGGCAAGAATCGCCGAGCGGTACCGAGACTCGCGTCAATTAAGAGTGCGTCCAGTGGGAATGCGAGGTTGTCGGCGTCCTGACTTGTAGTCATGGTGCTCCTCAGCGCCGAAATTGACCCGAGAACCCCTCGAGATGTCAGTCGCGTGCCGCGATCCTACGCGAGGAGTGAACGAAACGAAAGTGGTGGGAAATTACCTAGGCACGAGAGAGGAACTCTTCAATTCCCCCCGACAGCAACGTTGGTTGAGCCACCAGTTCGACGTGGCCACCGCGGTAGATCACGAGTTCGCTGTGTCGGATGAGTTTGGCGATGAGTCGCCCATTAATGGTGGGAATAATGGGGTCGTCGTCACCGGCGAGAACCAAGGTGGGTGCGCTAATTAGTGGCAAGAACGGCACACTGGTCCATCCGGCGCCGGCGAGGACCTGCAAGGCGTAACCACCGGGTTGGCCCCCGTGGCGAAATGTACGTAGCAGTGGCAGCATCTCGTCGAGATTGTCTCGAATCGATCCGCCGTACAGCTCGGGGGCTATTGACAACAAGTAGTCCGGGTCGCGGTAGCGCCGCGGCGTCGCGAGTCGCGCGAGAACCGTGGGCGATCCGGGCACCATTAGCGCACCGGTGCCGGTCGCGACGAGCACGAGTCGGCGGGTGCGCGAGCGCTGCGAGAAGGCGAACTGTTGAGCCAGCGCGCCGCCCCAACTAATTCCGAGCACATCTACTCGTTCGTGGCCCAAGTGATCAAGGACTCGGCCAAGCACGGTGGCGAGCGTGTGAAATCGGTACGGCCGTGACGCGGCCGGCGAACCGCCCACTCCGGGCGGGTCGAATCGAATGACCTCGAGATCCGGATCGAGGTGGCGCATGAGTGGGCCAAACGTTTCGAGACTGGCGCCAATGCCATTGATGAGTAGTAGCGGAGTGCGTTTCGAACTTCCTGGTCGAACCGAGACTCGCAGCGTGCGGTCTCGCACCGTGACGAGGTGCGAGAGTCCATCATTCAGATCGCCGTCAACGGCAATGGGTTCAGAGGTTTCTACGCGAAACACGTCAGTCGCCTCCCTCGGGGTCACGACGGACCGCTTTGACGGATCAGCCTAACGACGCTCCCGCCGGATTTTGCGACACCTAGCCGTATTGGTGAACACCTTCGAGGCGAAGCAGGAATCGCTTCACGTCGAGGCGCCCGCCGTAGCCACCAATTCCGTTGCTCGCCACGACGCGGTG
This sequence comes from Actinomycetes bacterium, assembly GCA_025352305.1. Classification (GTDB taxonomy): domain Bacteria; phylum Actinomycetota; class Acidimicrobiia; order Acidimicrobiales; family RAAP-2; genus RAAP-2. Next base: position 606 of record JANXTQ010000025.1, on the reverse strand, counting down.
ACAGGGCACAACAATCGCCCACGGATTTTTTGAATTGGCGTTGCCGACGGCGCGGTAGGCGTGCGGATGTTCAATAGCGATGGCCACGTCGCCGTAGGTGCGTACTGTGCCGTAATTGATGCTGCCGAGATGGCTCCAGACCTCTTGTTGAAATGCCGTACCGACGAGGTGCAGATCCATGTCAAAGTCGCGCCGGCGACCTGCGAAGTACTGAGTGAGTTGGCGCGCGGCGTCGCGAACGGTTTTCGCAACGACGCCGGGAGTCTCGAGGGTGGGAAGTTTCGTGAGATATATCCGCTCGATACCGTCGCTATCTCCTTCAACGGCCCACTGACCAACCGGGGACGAGACCAAAAGACGACTACTCACGGCGTCTTCCTATCAGAGTGCGGTCCGCTACGGTCAGGCAATGAGCGAATCGTGGGTACAACGCGAAGGCGTGTCACTTTTTGTACACGACGAGGGCGAGGGCGAACCCATCTTGTTGCTGCACGGTTGGCCCGACACGTCGGCGGTGTGGGACCTCGTGAGTACGCGGTTAGTTAAAAAGGGCCACCGATGCATTGTGCCGGACCAACGCGGCTGTGGGCGTAGTTCTAAGCCCGT
>JANXTQ010000018.1 GCA_025352305.1 Actinomycetes bacterium | reverse complement strand
CCACAACAGCGATATTCCTGAATCAATCATTAAGGGACTGGCCGACATCGGAGGCTTTGGTCTTTCGGTGCCCGAAGAGTTCGGTGGATTCGCAACCGGCGGCGAATCGGACTACTTGGGAATGATTATCGCCACCGAGGAGTTGACCTGGGGCGGACTCGGCATTGGGGGTTCGCTCATCACTCGGCCGGAGATACTTACGCGAGCGTTGGTAAACGGTGGCACCGACGAACAAAAGCAGTACTGGTTGCCCAAACTGGCCACCGCCGAGGTGTTGGCCGCCGTAGCCGTCACCGAACCGGACTTCGGCAGCGACGTTGCGGGGATCACGACAACGGCGACACGCACTAATGGCGGTTGGCTCATCAATGGAACCAAGACCTGGTGCACCTTTGCGGCGCGGGCCAACGTCTTGATGCTGCTCGCGAGAACCGATCCCGATCGCTCAAAGTCCCACCGCGGACTGTCACTGTTTCTCGTGGAAAAGCCAGTCGGCGACGGACACGGATTTCTCTTTACCCAAGAGGCGGCGTCCAGCAATCGCACCGACTCCAACGGGCGCCTGGAAGGCCGTCCCATTGACACCATTGGATATCGCGGAATGCACAGTTATGAACTCAGTTTCGAGAACTGGTTCGTTCCCGACAACTGTTTGGTCGGTGCCGAGGAAGGACTGGGCAAGGGCTTCTACTTTCAGATGGCCGGATTTGAGAACGGGCGAATTCAAACTGCCGCGCGCGCAATTGGTCTCATGCAAGCCGCGTACGAAGCAGCCCTCGACTACGCCCGCAACCGGGTGGTCTTTGGAGAGCCCATCATCAACTATGAACTCACGCGGGTCAAACTCGGCACGATGGTCGCCATCATTCAAGCTGCACGCCAATTCTCAATCTCCGTCGCGACTTTGATGGCTAAAGGTGAAGGAACTTTGGAGGCGTCGATGGCCAAGGCGTACGTTTGTCGCGCGGCCGAGTGGGTTACGCGCGAGGCGCTGCAGATCCATGGTGGCATGGGTTACGCCGAGGAGTATCCGGTCAGTCGATACTTCGTCGATGCGCGGGTGCTCTCGATATTCGAAGGGGCCGACGAGACTCTGTGTCTCAAGGTGATTGCGCGCCGATTATTAGAGCAGCGGGCGTAGGCGAACAGTCGCGCCATCGTTTCCATTCCGATTAAGGCCGGTCAAACGAACAAATTTTTTACGAGTGAGTGGGTCACGAGCGCGACATTGATATTCCAGTAGTCCTACTCATCAATCGTGAAGGCGGCGTGCACGGCTCCGAGAGTGATTCCGGCTGAATGCAAGTCAGGATCTTCGCCACGCTCGCGCTGAGCACGAATAGCCGCCGCTTCCCAGCGTTGCTCCACGCGACCGTATTTCCAAAACAGCAACGCCCCCGCCCAAACGGCGACGAAGAGACCCACGATGATGAATCCCGCCGAGTTGATATTGAAACTTTTGGCGTAGTTCCACAGTCCGCCTCGAAGCTTGAGCTGCGTCGTGAGCACCTGCAACAACTCCAAGGTTCCGATGAAAAAAGCCACGAAAACGGAGAGTCCCGTAATGGCGATGTTGTAGTACACCTTGCGCAGCGGTTTGGAAAATGCCCAGCCGTAAGCAAAGTTCATGAACGAGCCATCGATGGTGTCGAGCAGACTCATTCCAGCGGCAAAGAGAATCGGCAACGAGAGAATCGCCCAAAACGGCAACCCGTTCGCCACGGCGGATCCGGCGAGTACTAAAAACGCCACTTCAGTAAAGGTGTCGAAGCCCAAGCCGAAGAGCAACCCGAGTGGATACATCTTCCACGGCGCATCAATAGACCGGGCCAGCGGACCAAAAAACCGCATCATGAATCCACGAGCATCGAGGTGTTTTTCCAACTCCGAGTCGTCAAAGCGGCCCCGACGCATCTCTAAAAAGAGTTTCACAATTCCCACCAGAACAATCAGATTCAAAATTGCAATCAGGTAGAGAAATGCTCCCGACACCGAGGTTCCTATTACGGTTCCGATGCGGTGAAAGGTGGAGTGCGGATTTTTGACCGCACTGCCGAATGAGCGGGCTCCGAGACCCAACAACACGGTGAGGAAAAATACGACGCTCGAGTGACCGAGCGAAAAGAAAAATCCCACCGACATGGGTCGCTTGCCCTCGCCCATGAATTTTCGAGTGGTGTTGTCGATCGCCGCAATGTGATCGGCATCAAATGCGTGGCGCATGCCCAGTGTGTAGGCGAGCACGCCGGTACCCACTCCCAACGTGGTCATCTTGCCAGTGGAAAAATGGTGAGCGGAAGCAATAAACAAAATGGTGAAACCCACGACGTGGAGCAGCGCAATGAATCCAAACATCGAATACAGCCGACGCCATTCGCTCGGTGAAAAGGCGACACGGATCTTTTCGCGCAGTGTTACCGGAGCGTCGAGAAGAGGTGCGATCGTGGCCACGTCGACAACTTAATGGGAACTATTCGCATTAAGCCCACCGGCTTTTTCGTCGAATCAGGCGTTGGCGGCCTCAATGGAACCCTGAATCGCCAGCACTCGACGAGCTTCGTCGACGTGCAAATTTTCGATCATTCGTCCATCGATCGTCACGACTCCGCGTCCGTCTGCGTGGGCCTCATCAAACGCCAAAATGACTCGACGGGCGTACTCGACCTCTTGTGCATTGGGAGCGAACGCTTCGTTGCAGGGTTCGACCTGGCTGGGGTGAATCAACGTCTTTCCGTCAAATCCCATGGCACAACCTTGGCGGCACTCGTTAGTGAAACCGTCAACGTCATTGATGTCGTTGAACACACCGTCGAGGATCACCTTGTTCGCGGCGCGCGCCGCAAGAACACTCAGTCCGAGAGCGCTCATGAGGGGGCTGCGGTCGCTGACGCGCTGGGCGTGCAACTCTTTGATGAGGTCATTGGTGCCCATAACGAGCAGCGTCAAGCGTTCCGACGATGCACATATCTCGTAGGCGTTCAAGATCGCAATCGGCGTTTCCAACATCGCCCAGATCTTGGTGTGTGCGGGCGCGCCGAATCGCTCAAGGGACGCTTCGATTGCTCGAACTTCTTCGGCCGAGTTGACCTTCGGCACGAGCACGGCGTCGGGGCCAACCTGCGCTATTGCTTCGAGATCAGCGTCGTGCCACTTCGTTCCTTGTCCATTGGCCCGGATGGCGATCTCTCGATTGCCGTATCCGCCCGTGCGCAGTGCCGCGCAGGCCCGATCACGCGCATCATCTTTTGCGTCGGGCGCGACCGCATCTTCCAGGTCAAAGATCAACGCATCAGCCGCAATCTCTTTGGCCTTTTCGAGAGCCCGCTCGTTGGCAGCGGGCATATAAAGGACGGATCGTCGCGGTTTCAGTGAATAGGTCATGAGAGTTGCCTCCTTAAGCGATGCGTGCTGCGTACAGGGCGGCCAGTTCGGGGTCGCGAAGCGCAAGTTCGTCGGCGAGCTCCAGGAGAACTCGACACTGCTTCACCGAGGCGTCGTCTTCCATTTTGCCGTCGAGCATCACCGCACCCGTTCCGTCGCCCATTGCGTTAACGACGCGGCGAGCGTGCTCTATCTCGGAAAGTTCAGGCGAAAAAACTTTGCGCGCAATATCAATCTGCGACGGGTGCAAACTCCACGCCCCTACGCAGCCGAGCAAATATGCATTTCGAAACTGATCCTCACAGGCAACGACGTCGGCAATATCGCCAAAGGGACCGTAGTAGGCAAAGATTCCGTTGGCCTGACACGCATCGACCATTCGCGCGATCGTGTAGTGCCAAAGATCCTGTTGATACGTAGCGCGCTCGGAGTGGACGTTTCCGTCAACGGGGTCTTGGCGAACGAGGTATCCGGGGTGACCCCCTCCAACTCTCGTGGTCTTCATTCGACGATTGGCGGCCAAGTCCGCGGGACCGAGTGACAGTCCCTGCATTCTCGGAGACGCTGAACAGATCTCTTCGACGTTGGCCACTCCTCGAGCTGTTTCCAATATGGCGTGAATCAGTAACGGCTTCTTGAGGCCCGCCTTCGCCTCGAGCTGAGCCAGCAACTGATCGACGTAGTGAATATCTTCAGCGCCTTCGACCTTAGGAATCATGATGACGTCGAGTTGGTGACCCACTTCGCTCACCGCGGCGACGAGATCGTCAAATCCCCAGGGAGAGTCGAGAGAATTAACTCGAGTCCAAAATTGTGTGGCGCCAAATTCGACCGTTTGGCCTACGTGAATCAGGCCCGTACGAGCCGCGATCTTGTCTGAGGCGGGCACCCCATCTTCCAGGTTCGCCAAAATCACGTCGACCCGGGGAATAAGTTCAGGGAGTTTTGCGACCATTTTTGGATTTGAAGCAGGGAAAAAATGAATCATTCGTGAGGGGCGAAAGGGAATCTCACGCAGGGGCTGCGGTGCACCCAGAGCTAGTGGTCTAAAAAAATCTTTGGCTGATCGCACTGTGCCTCCGTTGCGTTGCGACGTGAATCGAATTAAGTGTAGAGAAGCCGTTCGCGCGTCCCGCACCGACATAACCATATGAATCGCTTAATACTCAAAAACTGAACGGTGTCGTTTGTTGCAACGGGCAAAAATCGACATTCGTACCTGAACGGCGGTTCAGATTTCTTTCATCACCTCTCATCAGGTATTTTACTCAGTTTGAGCTCACAAATGTCGCGTGCCGCGATCTTGCGAGGCTAAGGTGTGCATCCGTGAACGACGTCGAGCGCTTTTGGCGCCCTTCGACGCCGCGACCTAACAGGGGGCTTAGGCACTCCCGGTGGGCAGTTCCCATCTTGGTCGTCGTAGCAGTGTGTTTAAGCACTGTGACCTTATCGTCACGTCCCTCCGGCGCCGTGTCGCTGAAGCAAGCGCGCGCCCAAGCCGCAGCGCTACTTCGAGAAACTCAGAACGCCGATAGGCGAGTCGGACTGCTGGAACAGCGTTTTGTCCGAGCCGAATTGCGACTGCGCTCTCTGCGCAGCGTTATTGCCAACACTCAGCGAATCGTCGCGGCCCAAAGTCGCAAAGTCGCCTCCGATCAGAGCCAGTTGCAAAGTGCCGCTTTGGCGAGTTTCGTTAATGGTGGGTCGCATTCAGCCGGAAATCCACTTTTCAATTCAAATCAGAATGCCGCTCAAGCTGCCAAGATCTATTACCGCCTCGCCGAAGGAAATCTCTCGGCATCGGTGGCGGCACTGAAGAACTCGTCGATACTGCTCACCCAGCAACGTGCTCTGCTGAAAACCCAACTCTCTGCAGCCGCTTCGGCTTCGCACACAGCTAACTCGTCACTACGCCAGGCCCAAGTCGTCCAAAGCAAACTGCACCATGATCTCAACAATGCCTCGAGCCAAATCTCGAGCATTTTGAGCGATATTCGTGCCGCTGCGTTACATCGCGCACAGTTGAAATGGCTGAAGGCACATCGTGGCCATCACCCGACTCACAGCGGCGGAGGCGGCGGTTATCGAATTCCCCCCACCAGCCCCCGAGCTCTCGTGGCCGTTCACGCGGCCCTGACGTACTTGGGTATTCCCTACGTTTGGGGTGGCGCTTCGCGAAGCGGAGTGGACTGCTCAGGCCTCATCATGTTGGCGTGGGCAACTGCGGGGGTATATCTTCCCCACTACTCGGGTGCGCAGTTCGACGCCACAATTCACATTCCTTTTTCCGCGATAAAGCCCGGCGACCTTCTCTTTTACGGTTACCACGGTGACGAGCACGAATCGATGTACATCGGAGGGGGCAACATGATCGAAGCTCCCTATACCGGCTCGTACGTGCACATCTCTCCGGTGCGACTGGACTACGGCTTTGCGGGAGTTGGCCGAGTCCGCTAACCGTGGAACCCGTTCCTACTTCGTTTCACGTTGGTCCCTTTCTTTTTCACACCTACGGCTTCGGGCTCGCGATTGCCTTTTACGTGGCGTATCGCTACTGCGAACACCGCCTAATTACTCGAGGACTCGGTGCGCAGAAATTCGGATCCTTCGCCTTCATCATGTTGGTGCTGGGGATTCTCGGAGCGCGTGTTGCGCACGTCTTAACTAATTGGAGCTACTACAGCGCTCATCCCACCCAGTTCTTGGCCGTGTGGCAGGGCGGACTCAGCAGCTTCGGCGGCATAGTTCTCGCGACTCCCGTTGGCTACGTGCTCGCTCGAAAGTGGTGGCCGAGCGTGCCGGTGCTCGCCATGGCTGACGCCCTAATTCCGGCAATAGTTGCCGGATGGGCGCTGGGGCGATTTCTCGGACCTCAGTTCATGATCAACGGCGGCGGCCACCTCACCCATCAGTGGTTCGGACTGCATTACGCCGGACAGTACGGACGTCGCGTTCCGGTGCCACTAATTCAGGGCAGCGAAGATGCACTGTTGTGGCTATCACTCATCTTCTGGGAACACCGACGCCGAGTGCGAACTGGGTTTATCACCGCCGTTGCGCTCATCGTGTGGGGAGCCGTGCGAGCACTCGACGAGCACTACCTATTGGCTCAGGGTCGTTCGGGTTCGCTGAGTGTGCAGATCGCCGGACTGCTACTGGCCAGTCTCGGACTCACCATTGCGTGGCGCGTCTCACGCCAGCGACCCGTGCCCGTGTCAGACTGAAGCCATGATCGCTGGCGCCGTTGCGGTCGCTCGCCAACGAATCACAGATCGCTCGCAACGACCTTTCATTGCCGGTCTCATTGTGTTGAGTGTTCTGTCGGCCTATTCGCGCGCCGCCGGGTTATCTCACGGAAGTCTGTTTCGTGACGATGCGTGGGTCGCCCTCACGCAACGGGTCCCACTGCACGTGGCGTGGCACATGGTCGGTACCGCGCCTGGCTTTGTGATGTTTGAACGGTTCTGGGTCGGTCTGACGGCGCCCAGCACCTGGTGGGCCCAGGCTCCCAGTTTCGTCATTGCGGTCGTGACAGTTCCGCTCGTCGCCATTGGCGCGAGGTGGCTAGGTCTGAAATCTCCGGCCGCTCTCTTCGCGGCCACTCTGATTGGCATCAGTCGAATTGATGTTCAGTATGCGACGCATCTCAAACCGTATGCATCCGATGTGCTGGCAACTCTCGCTGTTCTCATTGGCGGCGAACTTTTCCGTCGGGGACGCTCGCCGTGGCTCTTCGCGTTAACGGCATTGGTTGCTACAGCGGTCTCGTTTACGGTGGCACCTTTGGTCATCGGGGTCGCCGCCGTCGTGCTCTTTGAGGCCTGGCGAAGCAATCGATTGAAGTCACTCGCCGGACCACTCGTTTTAATGGCGGTCCCACTCGTCGCGCTCTACCTCGCCGTTCGCTCCGGTATCTCGCCGCGTCTGCGAGAGTCCTGGGCTCCAAATTTCTTTCAGTACTCCTCGCTGCACTCGCTCAGTCACTCGCTGTGGAACATCACGAGTGGATTGATCGCGGGTTTCTCGGACACCACGCCGCACTGGCATATTGCCGGCTTGTCAAAATTGATACTGGCTTTCGTCATTGGAGGTGTAGTTGTCGGAGCACTGCGTGAGCGTGGCCGTCTCAGCGCTCCGTGGGCGGGCGCTCTAGTGGTCGCGGTCCTTTTCGCCGCACTGCACCTGGCGCCACTGGGCACGGGGCGAACCGACGCCTATCTCTATCCCGCCCT
>JANXTQ010000191.1 GCA_025352305.1 Actinomycetes bacterium | reverse complement strand
TCGAACTGTCGTAGTAGTTCGAGTAGATCGGCGTTCCGAGTTGGTCCGAGACCCCGAGCGCACTGAGGTAGTTCTGGGCCGAGCTAAGTGCCTGGTCGTTACTGAAAGTGGGCGCGTTGCTCGCCACGGTGGTGCTCGTTGTATCGGGAACTGTCGGGTCCGTCGTCGCCGAACCGGAGCTCGCATTGCCCAGCGAACCCGGAGTAATGCTCACCGGCGTCAATACGTAGTTCCAGTACAAAATGCCTTGGGAGACGTAGAAATTTATTTGCGCACTGGCGCTGTCTCCAACTGTCCAGGAACTGGTCAACGAGGGAGTTTCTGACGGAGTTCCACTGACACCGAGCGCAGCGGCGATGGTTGCACTCGCGGCGGCGAGGTCACTGGGCGCGCTCACGACGTAGGCCGGCGCGTTCGACGAACCACTCGACAGGTTCGGCCCGACAATGAAGTGGTCCGTGCCCCAAATCCGCATCATCTCTCCATCGAGCACGGTCGAGCTAGGCACCGCGGCGGAATCCAGTGAATGGACTTTGCCCATGGCCAAAACGGACAGTGAGGGCGCCAACGCACCGAGGGCGCCGATTCCTCCGGCGGTCACGAGAAGGGCCGCGGCGGCAGCCGATCCCATCTTCAAACGAAAGCCGTCCGCGAAGCGAACTTTGCCAATTCGCGGGGTCGCGGTGATGCGCGCGAGGGCCCCGGAAAGATCGCTGTGGGCGTAGTTCGCACCCACTACGGGGTTCATGGCGCTGAGGCGCTCTTCGGGTGAACCGTTGAAACTGGTCATGAGATCTCCTTGGACTCACCTAGTTCTTGTCGCGAGTGGGTGGTTTCTTTCACGACTCCACCGCATCTTGGGCACTCATTTGCACCCGGAATCGGGTTTGGGCCCTCGACAGGCGTACGGCGGCGGCATTTGTCGTGATCGACAGCACGTTGGCCAGCGCGGCGGCGTCCAAACCGTCCCAAAAATGCAGCAAAAGGACCTCTCGGTCCGCATCGGCGAGACCTTCGAGCGCTTCTCGCACGGCGGTGTCGGCCACGACGTTGTCTTCAGCGGAGGCGTCGTCGCCCCTCGGGCGAAGTGTCGCGACGTAACTATCGCGCGAACTTTGCCGACGCCGGGCGTTGTTGAGAACGTTTCGGGCCACGCCAATCATCCACGCGAGTTCGGCGTCGGGCGGAACCGAGTCGATTCGCCTCCACACAACCAGCAGCACCTCTTCAACGAGGTCGTCGAGGTCGGCGGCACTGAGCGGGTAGATGCGTCGGCGCAGATAGTTCGCCACGGCGGGAGAGTTTTCTCGAGCCAATCGCTCGAGACGGGTTTCACGAGAGCCCATGGGAACCTTCGCTCAGTTTTGGTTCGACGGCACTGGTCAACATCTCAGCGCAGCACCCGCCCCAAAATGAGGTCATAGAGCCGATCGGGCATCAGTGGTCGAGACCACGTCAGTGCGCGCGACGATGCGGGAACGACGTAGCGCGAACGGGGCCGACGCTTCTCGGCGCTGCGGCGCACAACCGCCGCGATCTGTTCGGCCGTGACGTTGGTCGCGTTCTTCTTGCGGTAGTTACTGCTCAGCATCAGCGAGAATTTAACGGCGAGCGAGAAGTAGGGACTGGACTCATCGAGCACCAGTCCCGACTGCGCCGGCGTTTCGAAGTTGGTCAAAGTGACGCCGGGTTCAATAATCACTACGTCAATGCCGAAGGGCTTCAGTTCAAATCGAGCCACGTCGCTCAGTGCTTCGAGCGCCCACTTGGACGCGTGATACGCGGCGCCGAGGGGAAACGTGACGATGCCGCCGATCGAGGAAATATTGATGATTCGTCCGTGGTGCTGTTCACGCATCGTCGGGATCACTAATTGACTCATGGCCACGAGTCCAAAAATGTTGGTGTCGAACTGGGCACGCCAGCGATCGAGCGAGACCTCTTCGAAGGGACCGTACTCGGGGTAGCCGGCGTTGTTGACGAGAGCGTCAATTCGTCCGTGGCGCTCAAGTACATCGGCGACGACTCGTCGTCGATCCTCGTCGTTGATGACATCGAGGGTGTCGACCTCACAGCCGAGAGTTTTGAGTTCTGCCAACGTGTCGATTCGCCGCGCCGTAGCGACGGTGATCCATCCGGCGGCGACGAAGGTCGTGGCGCTTGCCGCTCCAATTCCGCTGGAGCAGCCGGTGATGATGACGACGCGAGGTTCACTACTCATGGCGCCACGATAGAACGCCCCGTGAAATGGACTGGTTTCGCAGTAAGTTAGGGCCATGAGCGAGCAAAGCATTCCTGAACCGGACGTTTCTGAAGATCGACCAATTTCAGAGCACTGGGTGTGGGTCGGGCCCCATCGCCCCGCCTGCCCGCGGGCACTGTTCGATCAAATGACCGCCAACTGGGCCGACGACGCGACGCCGGAAACAGTCAATCCCGCGGCTACTTTCACCGCCGAACGCCGAGCGCGACTGGCCGAGCAGTTCGCGGGTAAGACGTTGGTGATTCCCACGGGCAACTACAAAGTTCGCGCCAATGACACGAACTACCGCTTTCGACCCGGCACGGATTTCTTTTACCTCACGGCCTGTTTTGAACCCGACGCCGTCCTCGTGATTGGACCCGGCGCGAACGGACCGCGCAGCACTCTGTACATTCCGGAACGACGAGACAAGTCGACTCACGAATTCTTCACCGACGCTCACTACGGCGAGCTGTGGGTCGGCAAACGACGCGGCGCGAAAGAAGCGACGCTGCACTACGGAATCGAGTCCGCTCCCTTGGAGCACCTGAGCAAGGACTTAGGTTCGCTCAGCGCGGGCCAGGTGGTGACCTTGCGCAACTTTGACGCAACGGTGGACGCTCTGTGCGCGGCCAGTGACGTGGACCACTCCCTCGCCGAAGCCCTCAGCCAGCAGCGACTCGTGAAGGACTCATTCGAAGTTGCTCAGTTGCAGCTCGCGGTCGATCACACGATCAAAGGTTTCGAAGACGTCGTGCGCGCCCTGCCGGTAGCGGAAGGTCGCGGCGAACGGGTCATCGAGGGCGTGTTCAATCTTCGTGCTCGTGTGGAAGGCAACGACGTCGGTTACGACACGATTGCCGCCAGCGGGAGTCACGCGACGATCCTTCACTGGACCAACAACAACGGCGTCGTTCGTTCCGGCGACCTCTTGCTGCTCGACGCCGGTGTTGAGTGTCACCACCTCTACACGGCCGACGTCACGAGGACAATGCCCATTAATGGCACGTTTTCTCCGGCCCAGCGCGACATTTATGAACTCGTTCTCGCGGCCCAAAAAGCGGGGGTGGCCGCCGTTAAGCCGGGGGCCAAATTCTCGGCGCCGCACGACGCCGCGATGCGCGTGCTGGCCGAAGGTCTCTTCGAACTCGGCATCTTGACCGTGTCACCCGACGAAGCCCTGCGTGCGGATCAACAGCTGCACCGTCGCTACACGCTTCACGGCACCAGTCACATGTTGGGCATTGACGTGCACGACTGCGCTCACGCGCGTGACGAGGTGTATCGCGGCGAACTCGCTGAGGGCTACGTATTGACCGTCGAGCCGGGTCTCTACTTCCAAGCCAACGATCTCACCGTGCCCGAGAAGTACCGCGGGATTGGCGTACGCATTGAAGACGACGTACTCGTCACCGCTACGGGTTCGCGAAATCTCTCAGAGGCACTACCGCGTGAAGTCGACGAAATTGAAAAGTGGATGTCGGCGATTTGGCAAGAGGGTGCGACGAACTTCGGACTCTAGAGGTCCGGTGGAGCGAGCTTTCCTTCGAGCAACTGTGCTCATGATCTGAAAACGCAAGTCGATAGGTCGACGTCGCGAGAAAGAACAGTCACGGTTCGAATCGTCACGTAGCCGGCGACAAGGGCGTTCTACGTCGATCTGTCGCGCGCTGTGTCGTGGCGCACCGGGCAGCGACGAACTCTGTGTCGCTCTGTCTTGCGTGCAGAGCGAAGCAGGAACGTCAGTTCAGGATTCGTAGCGGCAGATTGCGTGGTCCGCGCACCTGTCCTTGAGCCCACGTCACTGATTCAGCCTCGGCCAGTTCGAACTTCGGATAGCGCTTAATGAACTCTTCAATCGCTACGCGCAACTCAAGGCGCGCCAAGTTGGATCCGGCGCATCGGTGAATACCAAGACCAAAGGCCAAGTGACGATTGACGGCTCGATCAATGACGAACTGGTCGGCGTCGTCAAAGACGTCCGGGTCGCGGTTCGCCGCAGGAAAGCCCAACAGAATCCAGTCGTCCTTCTTCATGGGACATCCGTGGAACTCAAAGTCCTCTTTAACCAGGCGGGCCATGGTCACGGGTGCGTAGAAACGCAGGAACTCTTCGACCGCCGTGGGCATCAGGTCCGGCTCGGCGACCAAACGCGCCAAGTCGTCGGGGTGCGTGGCGAGGTGATAGAGCGACGCGCCAATGGCGGACCACGTGGTGTCAATACCGGCAACCAAAATCAGCAACATGGTGCCAAAGACGTGCTCCGGCGCGAGTTTGTTGCCCTCAATTTCTACGTTGAGCAGGTAGCTCGTGAGATCGTCACGCGGATTGGCCTGGTGCTCTTCAATCTGGCGAATGAAGTACTCCTCGATGGGCGCAAAAGTCTCCATGCGCTTTTCCATGTCCGTCTCGTCAATACCTTCGAGCACGATGTGCACGAAGTCGCGAAACAGATCTTCGTCCCCTTCAGGGAAACCGAGCATGGTGGAGATCACGGAGGGCGGAATGAACTGCGCGTAGTCGGTGCCACCGTTAACGATCTCGTGACCGCTCACGTTGTCGAGCAGGCGGCTGCAGAGCGCGCGAATTCGCCCTTCCAAAGCGTTAATCGGCCGAGGAGCAAACGCCGGCAAGATGAGTCGTCGCGCAATTTGGTGAAACGGCGGGTCCGAAGTAATCGGCGGAGCGACGCCAATCGGCGCGGGCATCGCCTCTTCGCCGGGACGACCGTTGCCCACCACGACCGTGCGACTCGTGAAGTGATCGGTGTCGTTCGCAATCTCGGACACGAACTCGTGGGTCGCGGGAAACCATCCGCCCCCAAAACGTTCGGTGCGTGCCACCGGACAGCGCTCGCGCAGGTCCTCCCAGATGGGATAGGGATCAGAGACCCAGGTGGGATCGGTGTGGTCCCAGTCGGTCGCGAAGTCGCTGACCGGCACTTTGGTGATTTCGGTAGTCATAAGGTTCTACTCCTCGATTGAGATGGCGTGTTCGGGGCAGTTCAGTTCGGCGAGGCGGGCCAGTTCGAGAGATTCGGCGCTCAGGGTTCCGTCGCCAAGGACGAAACCGTTGCCGAGATCGTCGGCGTCAAAGAGTGAAGGGGCGAGAGAAAAGCAGCGGCCGTGACCCTGGCAACGCTCTGCGTCAATAGAAACCTTCACGACCCCTCTTTCGTGTTGATCATGAGACAGTAACAGTAATTCTGTCTCACATACAAGACCCCAGTGGACAGGTTTTTTTCCCGCCACTCAAGGCGTGCTGACCCGTTGCGGATATACGGCCGAGACAGCGAGGGTTACTGCGTCTCGATCTCTTCGCGCGAAATGCCGAGAAAGTACAGCACCGCGTCGAGGTAGGGAACCGACAGGGCGGTGTCGGCGTGTTGCTTGACCATGGCCTTGGCGTTAAAGGCAATTCCGAGCCCGGCAATGGAGAGCATGTCAATGTCGTTTGCTCCGTCGCCGACCGCCACGGTCTGTTGTAGCGGGACGCCGACCTCTTCAGCGAAGCGGCGCAGCGCACGCGCCTTGCCCGCTCGATCAACCACCGCCGACGCCAGGTGACCACTCAGCACGCCGTCAATAATTTCCAGTCGGTTTGCTTCGAGCAGGTCCACCCCCAAGTCCGACAGCAGCGGCGCCAGGACCTCGACGAATCCTCCCGACACCACGGCGGGCACGTAGCCGAGGCGCTGCAGCGTACGCAGCAACGTGCGTGCTCCCGGCGTGAGACGAATTTTCGCGCGCACGTCCACTAACACCGAGGCCGGCATGCCCTTTAACAACGCGACGCGTTGACGCAGAGACTCGGCAAAATCAATTTCTCCCGCCATTGCACGCTCGGTGATCTCGGAGACTTTGTCGACACATCCGCACGCTTCAGCCAGTAGGTCAATCACTTCATCTTGCAACAAGGTGGAGTCGGCGTCCATCACCACGAGATGTTTCGCACGTCGATGCAGTCCCGCGCGCTGGACCGCTAAGTCCAGTCCGAGCTCGCTCGCACTCTGGGTGAGCGCTTCACGTAGGACCGTGTGATTCGGACCACGCACCACTAACTCGTAGCAGTCAACGGGGTAACTGGCGAGGTGCACAATTCTTTCGCACGTTGCTCCACTGGAGGCAATGGCTTTAAAAACCGCGACGAACGCCTCACTCGTCACACTCGGTGCCAAAAAAGTAACGAGCAGCCGTTTGTCGTTGACGAAATCTCGCGGCTCGACAACCGCGACCGTGACGTCAATACCTTCGGCCACCACCCCCGTCTCGATCGCTCGTTCGCGCAGTCGCTCGGGCGTCTCGGTGTTGTCGACGGTCACTTCGCAGCACAGCACGAGGTAGCCACGAATCGTGATCTGCGCCACGTCATTGATGGTGCAGCTCTCAGAAGCGAGTTGGTGAACCGCTTGGAACAGTTCAGCGCCGACGCCAGGACGGTCCGGTCCGCTCACGGTAATGAGATACGTGGCGGCGGTCACGAATCAAACAGTAGAGGCTTTACTGCGTCACTCGGCCGCGGCGCGTTGGGCTTTGACCGCCGCCACGTTCTGATCGCTGCGGGCGTCGAAGTTCCAAAACGACCGCAACGAAACACTCGCGGTCGCGACCAACGCGGTACAGCCAAGCCCGCCCGCCACAATGGAGAGGCGTAGTCCCATCAGTCCGGCGCTCAGCCCGGAGCGAAAATTACCGAGGACGGGACCAACGGAGTAACTCAGTAACTCAATTCCGCCCATGCGTCCACGCACGTCGGTTGAAATGGATTCGTTCCACATCGTGATGCGAAAAATTCCGCTGATCGCGTCGCTCGCTCCCGCAATCGCGAGGCCCAAAAAAGCAACCCAGAGATTTGGCGCAACTCCGAGCAGCCCAATGCCGAGTCCCCAGGCCCCCGCCGCGACAATCACGGCGCGCCCGTAGTGGTGAACTTTGGAGGTCCACCGTGAGGTCAGGCTCGCAATCATCGCGCCGAAGGGAATACCGGCGAAGAGCACTCCGAGCGCGAAGCGACTGTGAAAGAGGTCGGACGCAAAGGTGAGAACCGCGACCGGAAAAGCGAGAGTCATCGCGATGAGGTCCACGACGTAACTGCCCAAGATGTCGGGCCGCGTGCGTGCGTAACGAAGCCCCACCGCCAGGGCTTCCAGCGCACCGGACTCGTTATTGGGAGCCGCTCGCTCCGCTCGTATCCCAATAAGCATGAACACCGTGATGCAGAAGAAACCCAGAACAATGGCGTACACCAACCATGCGCCGACGACCGCACAGAGGAGACCTCCGAGCAGTGGACCCACTATTGACGCCGCGGTCGAGCGAATCATCGACAGCGTGGACGCCTGACGTTGCAGATCGTGCGAGATGACCTGTTGGGTCACCGACGAAATACTTGGACCCTGCGACGCACCGAATGAAGCTCCGACCGCCGCGAGAACGTAAAGCGCCGCC
>JANXTQ010000134.1 GCA_025352305.1 Actinomycetes bacterium | reverse complement strand
TTGTGGACAACACGTTCGCCTCTCCGTATCTCCAGCAGCCACTGTCTTTAGGCGCGGACGTCGTCACCCATTCGACAACGAAGTATCTCGGTGGTCACTCCGACGTCGTTGGCGGTGCGCTCGTGACGAGACACGCTGAGTTGGGAGAACGGTTCTACTTTCATCAAAACGCCATCGGGGCCATTGCGGCTCCGCTGGACTCGTGGTTGGTGCTGCGTGGCGTTAAGACGTTGGCCCTCCGCATGGAGCGCCACTGTGACAACGCGGAACGCATTGTCGAGTTACTACTGTCGCATCGACGCGTCGGCGACGTTTTCTATCCCGGAATCAGCACTCACCACAACCACGACGTTGCGGTTCGACAAATGAGGCGATTCGGCGGCATGGTGTCGTTTCGCATGCTTGATGGCGAGGGCGCCGCGCTCGATACGTGCAAGCGAACGGAGTTGTTCACGCTCGGAGAGTCCCTCGGCGGAGTTGAGTCGCTCATTGAACATCCGGCGGCGATGACTCACGCGTCGGTCGCGGGTTCACTACTCGAAGTCCCCAACGACCTGATACGGCTTTCGGTCGGAATTGAGTCAATTAATGACTTACTCACCGACCTCACTTACGCGCTGGACTAGCTCTCGTCGGTTTGCACGGATCGAAGTCCGCCCCAGGCGAGTCCGGATATACGTTGGGCCATTTCATCCACGGCTCCGTCGACGAGTGGGGGCCATCCAGCGCTCTCTTGTTGCACCAGCCACGCCGTTGCGGCCCCTTCGGCCATGCCGACCACGCAGGCGGCCAGTTGACGACGAAGTGTGGGGTCAGATCTCAGTGGAATCATCTCTTCGATATACGACGTCAACCGCGATTCGACTCGGCGTAGTTCACTGAGGTGGTCGCCAATATGGGGTTGCAGAAAGAGCAGGCGAAAAATTGCCGTCTCGTGCATGATTACGTCGAAGTACCCGTGAAAAGCGGACTCCACAATCTCTCGAGGATTAGAGACGTCCTTGGTCGCACCCACGAGTGCTTCGAGCAATTGACTGGACGCGGTTTGCACCAGTTCGTTGTAGAGGGCTTCTTTGGACGAGAAATGTTGGTAGAGGATCGGCTTGGTAAATCCCGCCGCGGCGGCAATGTCGTCCATCGTCGTCGCGGGATAGCCGCGTTCAGCGAATATGTCTCGCGCTACTCGTAGAAGTTGGTCGCGTCGTTCAGAAACGTTGGTTCGAGAGTCGCTCATCACCATTGCGATCGAGGCTAATGCAGGACTAGAGAATTCCGACGGAAGCCAGCAACGGCGCGAGGCGACCCGGCAGCAGCGACAGGTCGTAGTTGGCCTTCGCAATCGCGACGTTCTTGTCGAGGAACTCGGCAAACGGATCGGCCATCGCGGCCTCAATTCCTTCGAGGTCGTCGAGATCAAAGAAGTGAAAGCCGTGGGCTTCAATCTCCGACATCACCGGATATTCGTAGCGAGCGAGGGGTTTGCGATGAGTGATGGCTTCAATGACGGGATTTCCAAATCCCTCCCACGTTGACGGCATGACCACGAGATCGCTGCCGGCGTAGGCATCATCGATCGTGGCCCCCGGTGCCAATCCTCGGCGAACGGCCGTCATGGCCGTTCGAAGAATCCGATCGAGCGTGTCTTCAAATCCGTCTTCAGCTGCCCCGAGGAGCCAGAAGATTCCACCCAGTCGCTCCGCCAGGCGTATTCCGGCCGGAATGTTCTTGCGCTGAAGTGCTCGCGTCGGTTGCAAAATGACTCGCGCACTGGGCTTGACCTGAATGGATTGACGCATCAAATCGCGGCGTCCCTGAGGTGGATCACAGTCGAAGTGATTGGGGATTGTCGTGGCCGTTATTCCGCGCAGGCGAAGTTCGAGTCGTGAGCGATCATTGATGGTGACGTGCGCCCAAGGTCCTAAATCGAGCGGACCTTCGAGGTGGCTCAGGTGCGGTCGTTGCCAGGGCAAGTCATGGTGGCGAAAGATCGCCGCCCGATCGGCGAGTACTTCGTATATCGCGTCACGTGCATCGAGGTTGAGTGGCAACGACGCGAGATTTTCAACGATCACGAGGTCCGCATCAGAGAAGGCTCGTTCGAGTTCATCAAGATTGGGATCAGCCGGCGTATTGATTGCGAGAAAGGGGATTAAGCGGTCGACATTTCCTTCGCCCGCAACGCTATAGGTGTCGTGGCCGAGCGTTCGAAGTGCCGTCATCCACTTGTCAGCTTCAATCGAAACACCGTCGGTGAGACCGAGTCGGAAGCTCACTACCGCAATTCGGGCCACGACTTAAGGCTAACGTGCCGCCATTGGCCTAAAAATGGCACCGACGGTAGACTGTTTTTCTAGTCGGACCCTCGACAACGTCAAAGGATGCACTACGTGGCCAAGCGAGCGTTGATCCTTGGAGTAACGGGACAAGATGGTTCGTACCTCGCGGAACTTTTGCTCGAGCAGGGTTACGAAGTAGTTGGTGTAGTGCGGCGCAGTTCCACTGTCAATTTTGAGCGAATTGCCGAAATCCAAGATCGAATTACCCTTACGCCGGGGGACCTGCTCGACGAAGGATCCCTCATCAACGTTTTGCGCGAGCACAAGCCCCACGAGGTCTACAACCTCGCGGCGCAAAGTTTCGTCCAAACTTCTTTCTCTCAGCCCGTATTGACCGGTGAGACGACCGCAATGGGTGTTACCCGCGTGCTCGACGCGATTCGCATTACCGATCCGGAAATTCGCTACTACCAAGCCAGTTCGTCCGAGATGTTTGGCAAGGTCCAAGCCGTGCCCCAAACCGAGTCGACGCCCTTTTATCCGCGCAGTCCGTACGGCGTAGCCAAGTTGTACGGCCACTGGATGACCGTGAACTATCGAGAGAGCTACGGCCTGCACGCCTCGAGCGGGATTCTTTTTAATCACGAATCGCCGCGACGTGGACTGGAATTCGTCACGCGCAAAGTTACCCACGGTGTTGCCAAAATCAAGTTAGGACTCGCCAGCGAACTGCGCCTCGGGAATTTGGACGCTCAACGCGACTGGGGCTACGCCGCGGACTACGTGCGAGCAATGTGGTTAATGGTTCAACAGGACACTCCCGACGACTTCGTCATCTCGACCGGGGAGACCCACTCGGTAAAAGAACTGGTCGAAGTCGCATTTGACGCTGCGGGACTGAACTGGGAAAAGCACGTCGTGATTGATCCCGCCTTCCTACGCCCGGCCGAGGTTGATCTGCTGGTCGGCGATTCGTCAAAGGCGCATCGAGTTCTCGGATGGCAACGCGACGTTCAGTTCGCGTCACTCGTTCAGATGATGGTCGCCGCCGATCTCAAAGCTCTGCAGATCTAACTTCGTTTCCCGTGATTTTGTGAACGACGTTGCCACGTTGCACGATGCGGTGGTCGTGGTGGGATCGTTTCCGTTACTGAGCGGAGTGAACCTAACGATATCGACGCCCGGCGTCACGGTGCTGACCGGCGGAAACGGAGCCGGCAAGACGAGTCTCTTGCGACTATTGGCTGGCCTCGTTCCACTGAGCTCGGGGAGCGCTCAGGTGCTCGGTGTCGATCTGCTCAGCGGCGATCGTCGACTGCTGCGCCGCCGGGTGGGTTGGCTGGGTCACGAAGGATCCTTCTACGACGAGCTCACGGTGATGGACAATCTGCAGTTCGCTGCGCGGGCGCTCGGACGTCCCCTCGACGAGATCGCTCCGGCTCTCGAGCGGGTGGCGCTGAGTTCTCGTTCGCACACAGTTACCAAGTCCTTGAGCGCCGGACAACGTCGACGCCTCGCACTCGCGTGGTTGCTCGTGCGACGTCCGTCGCTGTGGATTCTTGATGAGCCGTACGCGTCGTTGGACGACGAAGGTCGTACTTTCTTGGACGCTCTGCTCGGTGACGTTGTCGCCACCGGCACGTCCATCGTGCTGAGCGCACATGATCCGTTGCGAGAGCCGGCTCTGCGTCCACGAACACTTCATATGGCGGGTGGACGAATTGTGGACGGGCCGCACTGATGATTCGAGTCGCCCTGTTGGTCGCAGGAAAGGACCTGCGCGTTGAGTTGAGAAGCCGCGTGTTGCTCTGGCAGGTTCTGCCCTTCGGCGTCATTGCACTGTTGCTCAGTGGACTGGCCGTTGGACCACGGGCGTCAGTTACGCGAAACGCGGCGCCCGGACTCTTTTTTGTAGTCATCTTGTTAGTGGCGCTACTCATGATTGGTCGCAGTCACAGCGTTGAGTCACGAAGCGGCACGCGAAGTTCCATCAAGATGCTCGGACTGGATCCGGCCGGCGTTTTTTTGGGCAAAGCATTGGCGCTCTTTGTGACGCTCGGCGCTGCATCACTCGTGCTGCTTGGTGGTGTCGTCGTTTTGATGCACGCACCCTTCGCCGCGACGTTGCACGCCCTCGGCCCCATTGCGTTAGCGCTCGGATCCATCTCCGCGGGGGGCACGGTCTACGGCGTCTTAGTGGGTGACGCGGAGGGCCAAGCCACGTTGTTGCCGGTCGTGGCTCTGCCACCGCTGGCAGGGATACTCGTCGCCGGTGAAAAGGCTTTTGCCGCGTGTATCACTGGCACTTCACTCGTGCGTTGGGTAATTTTTTTGGCCGTTGGCCTGATTGCGTATCTCGCGGTGGGAATTCTCCTTTACGGTGTTGCGGAGGAATCCGCATGAAAACTCTCTTTCAACGCGCCCTCGGGCCCTTCGCACTCGTCACCTTGGCCGCAACGGTGTGGCTCGGCTTGTGGATCACGCCGCCGGATCAAAGACAGGGAGAACTTGTTCGACTGTTGTACATTCACCCGGCTCTGGCGTGGGTGGCGCTATACGTTTCTTTTGGCGTCGTGGTAGTAGCGAGTGCACTGTATTTGTGGCCACGAACACGCTCCATGACTCTGGACCGTGTGGTCGAGGCCGGGTTAGAAGTCAGCGTGATTTTCATTGGCCTGACACTGGTAACCGGCTCAATTTGGGGGCGCCCTACGTGGGGAGTGTGGTGGGCGTGGGACGCGCGACTGACGTCGACGGCCGTGATGGGTGTACTGGAGCTGGGCTGCATCGCGCTTCGACGTGCGAATGACGATCCGCAAACTCGCGCACGACGCAGCGCAGTCTTAGTTCTGGTCAGCGCTGTAAACGTACCGATCATTCACTTCTCGGTGCAGTGGTGGAACACTCTTCATCAGGGTGCGTCGGTTCTAACTCCGACCGGGAAACTCAACGTTCACGGCTCCCAGTTGTGGACCTTGCTGCTCAGTTTCTTTGCCTTCACCCTCGTTTACGGTTGGCTTCTGAGGTCGCGATACCGACTCGAATCCGACCGAAGTTCTCGTCATGACCGTCAGTTACAGCGCGCGATTGCTGAGCGTCAAAGCGAAGGAAGTCGCGCGTGAGCTACGTCGTGGCGGGATACAGCATCACCTTTGTGGTTCTCGGGATCTACTTCGCATCACTGAAATGGCGCCGGGGCCGTGACGTTGACTGAGCCGATTGATGTCTCGCCGATTGAGCCACCGGCCGCCTCGGGTCGCTCACGACGACGCTCCTGGTTGGTGGTGGGGGTTCTCGTTGTCGCAGTCGGAGCGTTGCTCGCCCAAGGGCTCCTCAGCAACCTCAACTACTTCGAAACCGTTGATCAGGCATTCGGCCATCGATCCACTCTCGGCACTCACGATTTTCGTCTCGAGGGACTAGTTACCAAGGGCACAATCGTTCGTACCATTAGAGGCGCTGATTTCACGATGCAGGGTTCGCATCACCGCAGTGTTTTGGTGATTGAGATTGGTCAACCACCTCAGTTGTTTCAATCGGACATTCCCGTCGTTGTTGACGGCCATTTCACGAGTTCGACTTCAGCGACCTTTGTTGCTCATCAAATCATCGTGAAGCACACGTCAAATTACGTCGAACAACACCCGCGGCGCGTCAAAGCTCCGAACGGTTCGACCCGGTGACGCTCACGTGGCTCGGCCGAGCTTTTATTTATCTCGCAGTTCTTTCTTTTCTCGGCGGCGTCATCAATCAAGCTGTGGCGATTCGGCGAGGCCGAAATGCGTACGCCATGGCTTACGCCGTTACCGGCCTCTGTGGAGTCCTAGGGGCGGTGGGTGTGATGCAGTTCGCACTCATCACGCATAACTTTTCGCTCGCCTACGTCGCTGAAAACAACGCGACCTTCACTCCGTTTCTCTATTCGATAACGGGAATGTGGTCCGCACTGGAAGGCTCAATTTTGCTGTGGGCGTTGTTACTGTCGGCGCTCATCGTCGGCGTGATCCATCGCTACCGCGCCGAGGCACGCGACTCGGTGGTGGCTTGGGCGCGACTCGTTATGTTCGTGACGGTCGGATTCTTTACGATTTTGATGGCCGGCCCTGCGGATCCGTTTTTGCACAATCCGAACGCGGCGCACGCCACCGGAGCCGGTCCGAATGCCCTTCTCCAAGACAATCCCTTGGTGGCAATACACCCGCCGCTGTTGTATTTCGGTTTCGTCGGATTCACCGTTCCGTTCGCCTTCGCAGTCGCCATGTTGATTACGGGCCGCGTGCAAGAACGCTGGCCCATGGAACTTCGTCGATGGACGGTTCTGTCGTGGGGAGCACTCAGCGTCGGCATCATTCTCGGAGCGTGGTGGAGTTATCAGGTGCTCGGTTGGGGCGGTTTTTGGGGCTGGGACCCGGTAGAGAACGCGGCACTCCTGCCGTGGCTTACGGGTACCGCGTACATACATTCGGTCATTGTCCAAGACCGTCGGGGACTATTTCGAATCTGGAATCTCTCGCTCGCAATTGCGACCTTTGCACTGACAATTTTGGGAACTTTTTTTACGCGCTCGGGCGTCCTGCAAAGTGTTCACGCATTTTCTTCGAGCACGCTCGGGCCACTGATCATTGGTTTCTTCTCTCTCACCGTCGGTGGTGCGGTCGCGCTTTTAGCGTGGCGGGGCGATCGACTTCGATCGGCCGTTGGCGTGGATCGACCCTTCTCTCGCGAGGGACTCTTCGTGGCGAACAACATCATTTTTGTCGGCTTCGCGATTGTGGTATTGCTGGGAACTGTTTTTCCTCTGTTGTTCGAAGCCATCAACGGTCAGCAGGTGACCGTGGGCACGCCGTACTTTGCCTCGGTCGCTGCGCCCGCGGCGACAGTACTGTTGTTGCTCATGGCGATTGCGCCACTCGTATCGTGGCGGGCCGGCAATCGACAAGTCCTGTGGAGCCGGGTGAGGTTCTCCGCGTGGTTTGCCCTACTACTCGTCGCGATTCTGCGCCTCAATGGAATTAGTAAACCGCTCGACCTGGCGGCGTACTTTTTGGCCGCACTGGCCGCTGGTGCAGCGATTCGAACACTTCGCGTCAACATTGTTGGCGCGGTGCATCGAGGCGAGCCATGGTGGAATGCACTACGTGGCCCTTCAGCGGGAGGCATGGTGGTTCACCTCGGCGTCGTGATTCTCGCAGTGGGAATTGTGTCGTCAACGTCGTACGCCACGCGCCGCGAAATCGCTTTGTCACCCGGCCAGAGCACGGTGGTCGCCGGCCAGGTCATCACCTTTGAAGGTATTAAGACATTTTCCGACCCATTGCGCTACGGCCAAGAAGTGGTGCTTAGGGTAAATCGGTCGTCGACGGTGGCTCCCGCAATCACGGCATTTCGCGGACGCGCGTCTCAAAAGGTGGGAACGCCCGCAATTGACTCCAATCTGTGGCGCGACGTCTACTTAACTTTTGACGCAATTGGGGGCACGTCGCGTTCAGGTGCGCGGGTCGACGCGACACTGGCTAAGAACGCCGTGGGTATTGGTGTCACGGTGGAACCGTTGCTGAGTTGGCTTTGGATCGGTGGACTGATGGTGGGCGTGGGCAGCGCCCTGTCATTTCTTCGCCGCCGACACCGCGAGAGCGAACTCGCGGAATCATGAAGCGATCGATTTCCATCGGCGCGTCGGTGGCGCTACTCCTTCTGATTGTGTTTTCGGCATTTCTGGCAACCCGCCATGTCGCTCCCGAAGCGAGTTCTTTTAGAAGTCCTCTGCTTGGTCGGCCGGCACCGACGTTTCGTTCGACCACGCTTGAAGGAAAGAAGTTTTCTCTCGCCGATCAACGCGGGAAGATTGTGGTACTTGATTTTTGGGCGTCGTGGTGTGGGCCGTGCATTAGCGAAGCGCCGGAGCTCTCAACATTTGCTTGGCAGCAGCGAAATGCTGGCGTCGAGTTGGTGGGAGTGCTGTGGAACGATTATCTCAGTAAGGCGCGCAGCTTTCAGACTCGCTACGGATCGCTGTATTCAACCGTTGTTGACCCCAATGGGTCCATTGCCAACTCGTTCGGGGTGACGGGGCCACCGTCGATCTACGTTATTAATGGCCACGGAATCATCGTCGCGACCCTCATTGGTGCGACGTCGGCAAAGCAATTGACCTCGGTGATTGCGCGCGTGCGCCGATGAGTGCGGTACTGCGAAGTTTTTGGACCTGGCTCGGTGCCCTGATGGTCGTCATTGCCTTTTCGCTCGCGGTCGCGCCGAGCACGTCGCTCAGTCAACAACGTATTACTCACCTGGAATCGCTCGTTCGCTGTCCAGCGTGCGCGAACATTTCAGTGGCCGAAAGCCAGGCGGAATCGGCCATTGCCGTGCGACACCAGATTGTCGCGGCGGTGCACAACGGAGCTAGTGACACCACAATTTTACGAGAACTCGAGAGTCAGTATGGCGTCGGAATACTGCTTATTCCCGACGCCGGGGGACTGGGCTACTTGCTGTGGGTCATTCCGCTGGGCGTGGTGCTCGCCGGCATCAGTATCTATTTGCGACTGTCAAAGAAGAGCTCATGAGCCTGAACGCTGATCTTCTCAACGACGAGATTTCGCTTCGACGAGCGTCCATCAACGACGCTCAGCTGGAATACGACTCCGGCGAACTGAGCGCCACCGATTTCACGGCGCTCCAGCAACGAGAGATGGCAGCCATTGCGCTGTGCTCCGAGAAAATTGCCGCACTGGGACAGATCTCACCTACTAATGGTGACGCAAAGACGACTGATCGGCGGCCGATGAGGAGACATCGGCGCGGTTACCTCGTTGCCGCACTGGTGTGTTTCGCAGTAGCCGCAACGGTGCTCGTGGTGAACGCCGC
>JANXTQ010000116.1 GCA_025352305.1 Actinomycetes bacterium | reverse complement strand
CTATTCAAGCGGCGGTCAATCACTCCCACGCGGGTGACTGGATTCTTGTGGCACCGGGGGACTATCACGAGACCACTGACCTCACGAGTCCACCCTCGAGCGACAATCAGCGAAATGGTGATTTCGCTTCGGTGCTTATCTCCACTCCGCGGATCCATCTGCGCGGACTCAATCGCAACACGGTCATTGTTGACGGAACCAAGGTCGGCGCTCCGGCGTGCAGCACGAGTGCGGGCGATCAAGTAACGACTGCAGCGGGACGAAATGGAATCGTCGTTTATAAAGCTAACCAGGTCTCCATTGAGAATCTCACGACCTGCAACTTTCGTTCTGGAGGGGGCGACTCCGGTAACGGTATTTGGTGGAACGGCGGCGCCGGCACGGGGACCATTGGTCTTACGGGTTACTCGGGTGCATTCCTGACCGCAACGTCAACGTTCTTTGATGGTGAGCAGAACGCTGGTACCTACGGAATTTTTTCCTCCGATGCAGCTGGGCCCGCAACGTGGAACACGATCTATGCGTCGAATCAGAACGACTCGGGAATGTACGTCGGCGCGTGCATGCAACTGTGCGCAATTACCATTTCGCACGCGTGGATGGAGTACAGCGCCCTCGGATATTCGGGAACTAACTCCGGCGGAGCAATTGTTATAAAGAACTCGCTCTTTGACCACAACGAAGACGGGCTTGATACCAACACGGCAATCTCTGGCGACCCGCCGGCACCGCAGAATGGCGCTTGTCCCAAGAATGGTATTTCGAAGATCACTCACACGCACTCCTGTTGGGTCTTAATGAACAACGTCTTTGACAGCAATAACAATCCGAATACGCCCCGCGCCGGTTCCGCGGCGGCGGGTCCGACGGGCACGGGGCTGACCATTTCCGGTGGACGAAACGACACCGTCATGAACAACACCTTCATTAACAACGGAGCGTGGGGTCTTCTCGTTGTTCCCTACCCCGATCAAGGGACACCGGGATTTGGCCAAACGTGTCTTAAGGTCGGCGGAGGTTTCCTCACCGGTCTTGGATGCATCATTGATTCTCAAAACGTGACCATCTCTCACAACACGTTTCGCCATAACGGCTTCTTTGCCAATCCCTCCAACTCAGATATTGGATTGCTTTCGCTGTTCTCGGGTCAAAAGCAGAACTGTTTCATTGGCAATACGACGCCCGATGGCACCTATCCCATTGACCTACAGGCCACCGAAACGACCTGCGGCGTTACTGCCAGTTCGTCAGTCGAGGGAGCACTTCTCGGTCAAGCTCTCTGTGACACCGGCTTTGGAGCCTGCCCGATGGGATCGGTCTATCCGCAGCCAACCGGAGTGATCCTTCATCCGTTGCCCACGAGCAAGCTCGCCACCATGCCCAATCCGTGCAAGGGAGTGCCTTCAAATGCATGGTGCAAGAACGGCCACTTGATCTAGGGCGAACGCTTAACGCGTCTCACTTGCGCATCAACTTTCACATCGTGACGTCGAAGAGCCGCGGATTATTTCCTAACAATTACTTGGGTAGGCGAGTGCGATTCATTGATAATGACTGAGTCTGTTGTCTGAGCAATGTCGCCTACGTGATCGACATAACGCCAGAGGTGGCTGGTATCGTGCGACTGTCATTGCCTAGGAGGACGCCCGTGCGCAACTCAGTTCGAACTTCTATCGCGGCACTGGGAGCGCTCGCGACCGCGACGGCCTTCGTGATCATTCCCGCCGGAGGCTCGAGTGTTCCCGGCATTTCTTCGACCCAGGTGAATCTTGGAGCCATTGTTACGCAATCGGGTCTCGCGGCCGCTGACTTCGGTGCCTACATCTACGGGGCCGAGGCGTACTTCAATTACATCAACGCTAAAGGTGGCGTCAACGGTCGAAAGCTCGTAATCACCAATGCCCTCGATGATCAGTCCAGCGGGTCAGTTGACAACAGCGAAGCCAAGACCCTCGTCACCTCGGACCACGTGTTTGCTGTAGTGGGAGTGTCTACGGCCTTCTTCGGCGGGGCGAACTATCTCGCCCAAACTAAGACGCCCACCTTTGGATATGCGACCCAAGACATTTGGAAGGGACCTAAAAGTCTCTTCGCGGACTACGGCTCAGTGCTCGACTACGTGTCCTCGGTGCCCGATTTTGCTTACGTGGCCAAACAGGTAAAGGCAACCAAGATTGCGGTCGTGTCGCTTAACTATCAAACATCCATCAATGAGTGCAAGCCCAATGTCCAACTACTACAAAAGAATTACGGCAAAGTAGCTGGTATCAAGGTGGTGTACTCCAACCTGGCGGAGCCCATTTTTGCCGCCAACTTCACTACGGACGCCATCAAGATGAAGGCTGCGCACGTCAATATGGTCATCAGTTGCATGGATGCTGGTAACAACGTGCAGTTGACCAAGGCAATGCAGGGGCAAGGATTTGGAGAAATTCCCCAGATTTGGGTGGACGGCTACGACCGATCAGTTCTCAAAAAGGACGCCCCGTATATGGCGAACGTCTACTTTTTGTTGCAACACGCACCCTTCGAGGCTGCGGCTCTTTATCCCAAGGTGTTTCCGGGCCTAAAGCTCTACTTCGCTCAAATGACGGCGTCAGGATTTTCTAACTATCAGTACGACGACGTGGCAATTATGGGATGGCAGTCAGCCAACCTATTTACCGAAGGGTTGCGGGCGGCGGGCAAAAGTCCGACTCAAAGCGCCGTCGTTGCCGCGATAAACAAGATAAAGGCTGACTTCGGGGGACCGGTCGGTCTCGGCGTCGCCGCACCAACAAACTGGGCCGTCGCACACACAGCGAACACTTCTCCGGCGTGCGTGGCATTTGCGCACACCGCGAACACGAATTCACCAAGTCCCAACTTCACGCTGGCCTTCAACCACGGATCTAATCCGTGGGTCTGTTTCCCAATTTTATCGACGGCCAATATCAACGCACCCGTTAAGGCCCCCATCGGAACTCCAGGGGCTTGATCGAGCTCAGTGGGACAATTTTTTAGTTACGCCCTGCCAGGGCTTCCCAGTGGCTGCACTTTCGCACTGGTTGCCGTTGGCCTCGTCCTGACGTATCGGGCGACGGGAGTTTTCAATTTCGCTTTCGGCTCCGAAGCCTTCGCCGCGGGCGCGGTGTACTCCGAGATGTACTGGCACGGCGTCAACAACCTCGTCGCGGCACTTTTGGTGGTGTTCATTTTCGGTCCCGCTTTCGGCGCCCTGCTCGACTTCGGACTGTTTTCGAGAATTCCACCCGGCAATGACACTGCCAAGTTCGTCACCGCGCTTGGCGTGATGGTTTTTTTGCCACAAGTCGTTTCAATATTTGTCGGACCAAATCAAATTTATTCGCCACCACCGCTGTTGTTCTCCCCCAATCTGATCGGAAGTTGGGGAACTGTCGCGCTCAACGGCAGCGAGTTGAGCACCATCTTGATTACGGTGGTCGTACTGGGCGCACTGAGCGTATTTCTACGTTCGCGACGTTTCGGCCTGCCCATTCGCGCCGCCGTGGAAAGTCCAAAACTTCTCGAGCTCACCGGAGTGGACTCTCGTTGGGTCCTTCGCAGTGCGTGGATGATTTCAACCGGTCTGGCGTCGCTGGCGGGAGTGTTGCTCGCCTCCAACAGCAGCACCGTTGACAGCTCGACCTACGGAACAATCGTGGTTATTGCGATCGCCGCCGCTGCGCTCGGTGCGCTACGAAGTTTGTCGCTCGCCGTTCTCGGTGGACTGGCCATGGGCGTCATCCAGGGGGTCGTGCCGGCTTATATTCCGACCGACACCGTGTGGTATCAAGCGTTGGTTCCCAGTTTGCCGTTTTTCGTACTGCTCGCCATGTTGGTTCTTCACCCCGGTATGCGTCGCCTGGAACAAAGCAGTGACCCCATGGCCGCCGT
>JANXTQ010000099.1 GCA_025352305.1 Actinomycetes bacterium | reverse complement strand
CATCTCTTAACGACATATTGCGCGAACACGGCGTGTCGACGTGAGTCTGCTTGAGCGCGCTCACGAACTCGTGGCCATCAATTCAGTCAGCGGCAACGAAGCCAACATTGCCTCGCTCGTGTTTGATCGCCTGCGTGGCGCCGAGCACCTCGAGGTCGAACGCATTGGGGACAACGTGGTGGCGCGGACAACCGGTCATCACCTGCGCCGGCTCATCGTCGCTGGTCACCTCGATACGGTGCCCGGTGACCCGCTCTTAGCAACGGTGAGTGACGGAACGTTGCGCGGTCTCGGTGCCTGCGACATGAAGGGATCCTTGGCCGTCATGATTGAACGGGCACTAGACCCCGTTGCTCGCTCTCTCGAAGTGACCTGGATTTTTTACGCCCGCGAGGAGATTGCACGAAGTCAGTCCGGTCTGATTGAACTGAGAGAGCTTCGTCCGGAATTGTTGGTTGCTGACGCGGCGTTACTCGCGGAGCCCACGGGTGGAGTTGTCGAGGCGGGGTGTCAGGGCACGCTACGAATTGAGGTCACGCTGCGCGGCGCACGAGCTCACACGGCTCGACCCTTTATGGGGCGAAACGCGATTCACCGCTTGGGCGCGTTGATCGCTCGAATTGATTCGTACCAACCGCGCGAGGCCGTGATCGACGGAATTGTTTTCACCGAACAGATTCAGATCGTGATGATCGACGGTGGCGTTGCGGCGAACGTTGTTCCCGACGAGGCTCGATGCACGATCAATCACCGATTCGCTCCTGACCGAACGGTGCAAGAAGCGACCGAGGCCGTTCGCTCCGTGATCGGCGATGTTCTCGAAGAGGAAGATCAGTTCACCGTGATCGACAGTGCACCCGCGGCGCCGCCGTCGCTCGATCACGCACTCATCCACGGTCTCGTCGTAGCGACAGGGGCGCCCGCTCGAGCGAAGGTCGGCTGGACGGACGTGGCCACTTTTGGTGAAATGGGCGTTCCCGCCGCCAACTTCGGTGCCGGAGATCCACTGCTCGCTCACCACAGCGACGAGTTTGTGACGAGCGACGAGTTGATCCAGTTCGATGAAGCGTTGACTCGCTTTTTGGCGAACGCCTAGTAACTGCGAAGAACGGAAATCACTTTTCCGTAAATCTCAATGTCACGTGAATCGAAATCGAGCGGTTCCATGGTTGAGTTCTCGGGCTTCAAGATGATGCGACGACCCTGGGGGAAGAAGCGCTTCACGGTGGCCTCTTCACCCGGTATTCCCGCGACGACAATTTCGCCGGTGCTCGCTGTTGACTGGCGCTGAACAACGACGTAGTCGCCCGGCAAAATTCCAACATCGATCATGGACTCTCCGCGTACCTGAAGCATGAAACTCTCTCCACGGCCGGCGAACTGTTCGGGCAGCGCCACCAGATCGCGCGACTCCTGGGCCGCGAGAACGCCGGTACCGGCCGCGACGTCACCAATAAAGGGCACGTGACGAACGGGACTCGGAAGAACGCTCGGCGCCGAGGAGCCCGCGTCGTATCGAACAGTTAACGTGCGCGGCTGCTGAGCGTTCTTTTCGATGTAACCCGCTCGTTTGAGAACGTCAATATGGTTCGCGACGGTGGCCGGAGACTTCAGTCCGACGTGGTCGCCAATCTCGCGAATCGTTGGCGGGAAATTGCGCTCGCGCTGGCACGCGACGATGAAATCAAGGATTTCGCGGCGCATCGGGGTTAGAACTTGGGCCATGTGACACCTCACTTTGACGAACAGGCGTTCGTAGCGTAACTCAACGCGGGGCCAATTACAAACACCTGTTCGTGCTATCTGGTAATTCACCTCAAATCGAGGAAAGGTGGCAATTTCGATGAATTGTCGCCCAAAGCCGACAACCTACGGCCATTTGTGGCTCCATCGATGAGGAGGTCGCGTGTTGCACTTGGCTGACAGTTTGCATATTGAGGACGAGACGGAGTTACAAGGAGGTTGGCGTGATCTCGCCGACGTCTTAAACGCGGGAGCGGATCGGGTCATTTTGTACGGGCCCCCCGGGACCGGCAAGACCTACGCCGCCCTGCACTACGGGACGTTGGGAGTTCCGTCGGAGCGTCTGATCTGCACGGAGGATCTCACGACGGCCGACGTGACCGGATGCTGGATACCCGTTGGCGAAGGTCGCTGGAGTTGGCTCGAAGGTCCGGCTATCCGCTCGTGGCGACTCGGCTCGCGCCTGGTCGTTGATGAAGTGGACCGAGCATCGGGCGACGTGCTGAGTCTCTTGTTGGCCGTTACCGATACCGACGGCTCGGCGCAGTGGCGCCACCCGAGCACCGCAGATGTCGTCACGCCGCACGATGACTTCTCGGTGATTATGACCACAAATATTGAACGGTTGTCAGAACTTCCCGTTGCGTTGCGCGACCGCTTTCCCATTGCGATTCGCATCGACCGGGCGCACCCGGCGAGTGTCATGAGACTCAGCTCGGATCTACGCGGTCCCGCACTGAACGGATCCCTAGGAGATGAGGATCGCCGGATATCGCTGCGCACCTTTTACGCGTTTGATCAACTTCGCCGATCGCTCGGCGCACAGCGAGCGGCCTCACTGTTGTTCGCCGAGCAGCAGGCCACGGCGTTTCTTGACTCACTCGTCATCTCCAACTTGCGTCCGTGAACGCTCGTCCCGTATTTCCCGAACTGATCACGGGACGAGAGGACGGTTTTATTGACGCCCCGTGGACAATTGATGTCGGCTGGGCGCTGCGCGGACACGCCAGTTGTGATTTTGTCAATCGCCGCCTGGAGGTCCCTCTCGGCAAAACAGCGGTAGACCGGCTCATTCGCTGCCATGAACTGGTCCACGTGCGAGTCAGTCCGTACGACATACATCCGCTGGCCGTGCACCCTGAACTGAGTCAGCGGGCGCTCGAGTGTGCGGAGGAGTACCGCGTCAATTCAATTCTGCAGCGTCTCGGTTTCGATGTGACGTCACTACGCGATGGTTCAGAACTGAACGCTGCGCAGCGACTCGCGGCGAACTCTGCGTGGGACGAAGCTGTCTACTTCTTCGTGGCGACGATAGGCACCGGAGCGGAGAAAGATTTTCTTAAGGGACTTCGTCGATCGTCGCCGCAGTGGATCAAGCCCCTGCAAGTTATGCGTCGACGAATAGTTTCGATGTACGCCACGTGGAGCGTGGACGACATTGGCGCCACCACGAGAGAGGACGTACATCAGCTTCCTCGGGGCTTCGAACTTTTCTGTGTGCCCCTCGCGCGTCTGATGATGAGCGTGGCCGGAGCGAGCACTCCACAGACTCCCGACGAGTTGCGCAAATTTCGCCGCTCGTTGGAACCAGGGGGCCGTCGCGCACCGTCGCAGAAATTTGCGGATCTGGTACTGGACGATTCGTTGGAGTACGTCTCAGTGACGCGCCGCTGCAATGCACGTAGGGACCGACCCGACGTCAGCGGCACGGCCCTGAGATATCCGAACCGGTTGTTGAGTGACCCCCACCGACGCGCGTTTGCTCGTTCTCGGCGTGCCCCCGGGGGAGTGGTGGTGGTTGATCAATCCGGGTCAATGGATCTTTCAAATGAACAGGTGGACGAACTGTTGGCGGCCACTCCGGGGGCGTTCGTCGTCGGCTACAGCCACCGCCCCGGCGACGGTGGAACCGTGGCGAACGCGTGGGTCATTGCTCAACGATCCACCAGGGCCCGAGTAATTCCGAACGGAAATGTAGGAAACGGGGTAGACGGGCCGGTGCTTCGTTACGCCCTGGCTCAACGGCACCGGGGCGACCAGGTGATTTGGGTCACGGACGGCCAGATCACTGACTCCAACGACCACCCCTGCGAAGCGCTGTCGCTCGAATGCGCAGAGCTGATTCGCCGTCAGCGAATTGTGCTGGTGCGAACAGTGGCCGAAGCAGTCAAAGTTCTTCGCCTCGGGCGCCCGACAAACGGGGAATCGCCCCAGAATTTCGGCCGGGTGGGCGCCGCGTGGGCCAAAATGTCAATGTAACAGCGACCCGATAAACAGTTCTCATTGCGCTCTTGCAACGAACACCTGTTCGGTTTATACTACCGAACAGGTGTTCGCTTTAGATGAGGAGAAATCATGTCGGTAGCGAAAGTATGGGACGAGCAGTGGTCGCCGCGCGAGGAGTATGGACGCCATCTGGAATTAGTGGCGACCCCGCCGAATCGGGTATTTCGCGTTGGAACGACGGTCTCTCGGCGCCGAGCAGCGCGAGCTCGAATGTTACGCCGCCGCCGTCGAAGCCTGATTGGTCTGGCTTTAGCCCTCTCTCTGGTCGTTCTCGCCTGGCCCGGCCACGCCTTCGGCGGCGTCAGTTCCAGCGGCGTGCTGAGCGACCAGGCATCGGGTTCTCAACTGGCCTCCGGCATGGTTTACGTCGTTGATTCTCACGACTCAATTAGTTCCATTGCTCGGCTCATCAATCCCGCGAATCCGGCGATCGCTCGGCGTGCGCTAATTCACGAGCTCGGTTCCTCGGTCGTAGTGGCGGGCGAGCACGTCCTTATCCCCTAGTTGCGGGCAAGCAACCGTTGTCGTCGTGATTGGCGACTCTCGAAAATAGTTCCATCCCCTCAGGCGCACTCGCCGCACGATCCTCGAACCGTTAGTCACGAGTTTCGTCTCAACATGACGGGCACCACTTGATATATGGTGCCCGAGGACAGGTTTACGTGGATGCACGTGAAAGGGGATTTATGAAGAGGTCATTCCGCGCGTTGGTCGCGGGCGTCAGTCTGGCGACAGTGTCGTTAGCCGTGCCCGTGATTAGCCAAGCAGGAGCCGTTGCAAGTGGTTCACGCCACACGATGATTGTGTTGATGAAGTCGAGTGTCGGCTCTCGTCACGCACTTTCTCGAAGCGAAGCACGCAACGTCGTCGCTAACGTAATTTCAGCGTCGGGAGGAAAAGTAATTTCCTCATTCAGTGCGCCGAGTGCGGTCGTTGTCAAAGTAACGAGTGCGGAAGCAAGGCAACTCGCGAAGAACCCCGCAGTTCTTGAAGTAGTTCCGAACGGAACTTTCCAAGGACCAAAGAACTCCGTCGTCAAACTCACGGGTCACATCTCGGGCAAGGTCGCACGAGCGCACGTGGCGTCGTTGTGTGGCACCGCGGGATCGCCGCAGCAGAACCCCGAAGCGTTGAGCAACATCAGCGCGCCCGGTGCGTGGAGCGCGGGTGCAACGGGTGTCGGTGTGCAGGTCGCTTATATGGCCGAAGGCATCGACACCACGATTGCGGACTTCCAACGCAACGCCGCGTACGCGTCGGCGGGTTCGAGTGCCGGCAGTCCGGTCATCTCGGACTACAAAGACTTCACGGGTGACGGCACAAACGTGGCGACCTCCGGTGGAGAAGCGTTCCTGGATGCCTCGTCAATCGCCGCTCAAGGCAATTCGGTCTATGACCTTTCGAACTTTGCGGTGCCGGCGTTAACGCTGCCCGCGGGTTGCGACATCACGGTCACGGGATCGGCGCCCGGTGCGTCGGTCACCGCGCTGAAGGTCTTTGGCTCGAACAATCTCTCGACCAATGTGGGCTTCATTTCGGCCATTGCTTACGCCGTGAGTTCTGGTGTCAAGGTGCTGAACGAGTCCTTTGGCTCGAACCCACTGCCCGACACCACTATTGACGTGATCAAAAATGCCAACGACGCCGCCGTCGCGGCGGGTGTGACAGTTGTCGTGTCGAGCGGTGACGCGGGTGTAACTAACACTCTCGGTTCACCAGCTAGTGACCCGAACGTCATTGCCGTCGGCGCCACCACTACCTTTCGTGGTTACGCTCAGCAGGCTCAGGGCGGAATCACGTTCCCCGCGTGGAACGGTGACTTCTTGGACAACAACATTTCGTCGCTGTCATCGGGCGGCGTGAGCGCGTCGGGTCGCACGGTCGACATCGTGGCTCCCGGAGACCTCAACTGGACGTTGTGCTCAGCTGACCCGAACTACGGCGACTGTGGCGGATCGGAATTGGGATTGTCCGGTGGAACCTCCGAGTCAGCACCGCTGACGGCGGGTGCCGCGGCCGACGTTATTCAGGCCTACCGCAGCACGCACAGTGGAAACTTCCCAACGCCGGCGCTCATCAAGTCCATCTTGATGAGCAGCGCCACCGACGTCACCGCTACTGCTGACCAGCAGGGTGCGGGACTACTCAACATCGCTGGCGCCGTTGCGCTGGCCAAGACAGTGGGATCCTCCAGCGCGACGGGTTCAATACTCGCCACCACGAACTCACTTAACTTGAGAGGATTGCCGGGCAAGTCCAAGCCGGGAGTCATCACGTTGACCAACACGTCGTCGTCAAAAAAGACTGTTGCGCTACACGGCGTCCGCTTTGTCTCCTCGACCGCTCAAAGCGGCGTGGTGACCTTGGACCCGTCAACAACCAGCACCCAGCCCACCTTGACCTACTGGTCGGGCGCGCAGGAGATCTACCAGACCGCAACCTTCACGGTTGTGCCGGGTCAGGCCAAGTTGCAGGTCTCGGCGACGTACAACTACACCGCTCAAACCTCGCTGCTGCACATGGCGCTGTTTGCTCCCGATGGAACCTACGCCGGATACTCGCTGCCTCAGGGTTTGGCGGACTACGCAACCTCGGAAGTTGCTAATCCCGTCCCCGGACTGTGGACCGCGTTGTTCTTTACCGTCTCGAACAACAATTCACCGAGCAGTGTCGGAACATCCGGCCCCGTTCAGTGGGAAGCCGACACGTTCGTGACCCAGACCTTCAAGTTGGCTGGAAAGACCTCGCTCGTGCTGAAGCCAGGTAAGACGGGATCGACCACCATAAAGGTCAAGCTCCCGTCGACTCCGGGTGACTCGGTCTTTGAGATCGCGGCCACCAGTGCTGCAGCAACGGTCTTGATCCCGGTCACGGTGCGTACGGCGATTCCAATTGTGAATGGTCAAGGATCTTTCATTAGCTCCATGACCGGAGGAAATGGACGTGCCGGCGGTCCGGCACAGGCCAACACGTACAACTTCACTGTGCCCAGTGGCCAGTCGAACATGGAAGTGGACATTGAGTTGGCCAACTACGAACCGGCGGGCTTCCTGCCCGGTACCCAGGTGATTGGGCTCGTTACTGATCCCAATGGTCAGATCGTGTCCTACGACACCAACTACAGCGTTGACGCACTGGGTAATGGCGCGGCGTTGCCGTACCTGAGCCTGTATGCGGCCAGCCCCGTAGCGGGCGACTACCAGTTGACCCTCGCGTTCCAGAACCCGGTCGTGGCGAGCGCCATTAGCTCACCCATCCACGGTCAGGTCCTCTTTAACGCGGTCCAGATCAGCTCGAACCTACCCAACTCATTGGGCGCCTCGATTTCTAAGTCGGCCGGTGCGGCGGGTTCGGTCACGGTGACCAATAACGGCTTCACGCCGATTTACGTAGGAACCGACGCTCGTACGAATTCGTACCAGTCAATGGTTCTTCCGGACATCTACGGCGCGCCGAGCACCTTGCCGTTTAACAACTCATTCAGCTACTTCGTGCCGCCACAGACCAAGTCAGTAACGGCCACGTTGAACGCGTCGATTCC
Source organism: Actinomycetes bacterium (assembly GCA_025352305.1). Lineage (GTDB taxonomy): Bacteria > Actinomycetota > Acidimicrobiia > Acidimicrobiales > RAAP-2 > RAAP-2. Next base: position 4,818 of record JANXTQ010000099.1, on the reverse strand, counting down.
GGCGAGCTTCGACATGGGTTCAGCGTTCGGCGATCCGGACGTTTCACCGCTAGTCGCAGCGCCCGACGTCACCTCGTCGTCGAGTGCCATGGCGGCTACGTCAACGTACGCTCCGCCCGGCGGAGTGGGCTCGTCGCTGTGGTACGTATTGCCAGGACCGACCGGTCCGTTCACCACGACTCCCGTCGATCCGTCGGGCACGGCCACCGTGGACTTCTCGGTCGTCGCGAAGGGCTTTGACACGGCAGTTACCTCAGACAGCGGTGACTTGGTTACCGACATCATGGGTCTCGGAGTCAACAATGGCCCCGGAATCACCATCATGCCGGGCCAGACCGTCACCATCGGCGTTTACTTCAATCCGACCGGAACTGTGGGATCGGTGTCCAGTGGCACCTTGACCGTGGGTTCCTTCTCGATTGGATTCTTCGCTCCTGAATTGGTCGGCACCCCGCCGGCGATCTCCAACATGGCGGTTATTCCGTACAAGTACAAGATCGCTAGCTGAGCCTCGCTCACTGCCCCCGGATCCGCAAGGGTCCGGGGGCAGTGTTGTTTGCGGGTTCGATTTTTGATCGACCGGTGTACCGTTAAGCGGTGAAGTGTCCCTTTTGCGCCGCTGACGACGATCGCGTCGTGGATTCGCGGCTCGCCGAAGACGGAATCGCCATTCGCCGCCGCCGCGAGTGTGCCTCGTGCGCGCAGCGCTACACGACCTTCGAGCGAATTGAAGAGGTCGGTCTCTACGTAACCAAGCGCTCCGGGGAACGAGAACCGTTCGATCGCGACAAGATTGTTCGCGGACTGCGCTCAGCGTGCAAGAACCGCCCCGTCGAAGAGTCCACTATTTTCTCGGTGGCGACCGCCGTAGAAGAGTCCATGCGACTACTGGGTCGAGACGTCACGAGCGAAGAGGTGGGACTGGCCACCCTCGAAGAGTTACGTTCCCTCGACGACGTGGCCTACGTTCGCTTCGCCTCGGTGTACAAAGGTTTTGAAGAGGCTGACGACTTCGCCCGTGAAATTCGCATGTTGGTCAAGACCACCGCGCCTAAGTCCAAGGCGTAGAGGTGCGGCTGTTTGAACCAGCGGTGCGCGTGGCCTTGGCGGTCTATGCGCACCCCGATGACGCCGACGTGGCGGCCGGCGGAGCGCTGTCGAGCTGGGCGCGCGCGGGAGCAGAGACTCACTTGATCATTGTGTGTGACGGAGCAAAAGGTTCGCACGATGAACACAGCGACGTCAGTGCACTGCGCGAGATTCGTGCTCAGGAACTCGCTCGCGCTGCTGCGTTGCTGGCGGTGAGTTCAGTTGCCTGTCTCGGCTACGGCGACGGCGAATTTAGTAACGACGAGCAGTTGCGCCGAACGTTGGTCAGCGAACTGCGGCGCCTTAAGCCGGACGTCGTGCTCGGTCCGGATCCAACGGCCACGTTTTTTGACGGCGTCTACGTCAATCACCGCGATCACCGCGAAACGGGCTGGGCGCTGCTGGACGCCGTGGCTCCGGCCAGCGCCATGCCGCTGTACTTTCGCGGATCCGGCCCGGCGCACGCCGTGAGCCACCTGCTGCTCTCGGGCACGCACGACCCCGACGTTGTCGTGGACGTCAGTGGGGTAATTGAGGACAAAGTAAGCGCCGTACTGGCCCATTCGTCCCAACTGAGCGACGATCCCCAGTGGGTGCGTTCGATTATCACCGGTCGCGCTCAACAGGCGGGTCGCGACGTGGGAGTTAGCTACGGCGAAGCGTTTCGACATGTCTCTTTCGCGCACTGAGGATCCGAGCGTCGAGCAGGCGCCGATCTTGCACGTTGATCTCGACGCGTTCTTTGCCTCCGTTGAAGTGCTGGACAATCCCTCACTCAAAGGAAAGCCCGTCGCGGTGGGCGGAGCGGGCGAGCGAGGCGTCATCGCGAGTGCCAGTTACGAAGCGCGTCGCTTCGGTATTCGCAGTGCCATGCCGTCGGTGATGGCGCTGCGAATCTGCAAAGACCTCATTATTGTTCCGGGCCACTTTGATCGCTACGAGGAGTATTCGCGTCGCTTTCAATCTCTGGTCGGTGACGTCACTCCGCAGTACGAACCGCTCGGACTTGACGAAGTTTTTGCGGATCTTCGTTCGCTCGCTCGACTCAACGTTCGACCCGTCGCCGCGGCGCACGAACTGCGCACTCGGATCAAGGATGAACTGCACATTGATTCAGGAATTGGACTCGGCGCCAACAAACTGTTCGCGAAACTATCGAGCAAGCGGGCCAAGCCGCAGGTGCGTGACGGAAAACTCATCGCCGGGCCCGGCGTTGTATGGGTGGACCCGGGTGAGCAACTGACCTGGCTGCGCCAACAGGGGGTGCGCGCGTTATGGGGAGTGGGGCCCGCGACGACGGAGCGCCTCGAACGCTTAGGGATCTTTTCCGTCGGCGAACTGGCCGCTCTCAGTGAAGGCACGCTTCGCTCGCACGTTGGACCGTCAATGGCTCACACACTGATTGAAATGGCTCACGGTCGCGACGATCGCGCCGTGGTCGCTAATCGCGCAACTAAGTCCATTGGCCACGAAGTGACGTTCGCCTCGAGCATTAGCAACCTCGACGACCTCCACGCGCAAGCGCGACAGTTCTCCGCCGTGGTGGCGCGAGCCCTGCGAGCGAGCGACCAAGTGGCTCACACTATTTCGCTGGGGGTTCGCTTCGACGATCTGACGTCCACTCGTCGCTCCGAGACATTGAGTTTTGGCATCGACGATGAAACCGCGGTGTCCACGATTGCCTCGGCTCTTTTGGAGTCGATTGAGCTGCGCGGCGCCGTGCGCTTGCTGGGAGTGAGCGCGTCCTCACTAAGGGCGCGCTCTAACAGCGAGTTGCAACTCGCCTTTGACCTACCGCTCAGCCGTGACGACGACGCCCAACGCTCGGCGGAGCGTTCGCGGTCTCAACAGGCCACTCGTGGAGCACTCAATGACGCGGTCGATGATCTACGACGACGCTTCGGCCGTTCGTCGATTGGTGTGGGGACCGACCTGCTGGACGGTTCACTGGACGTGGCGACCCAGCGGGGGCGTCACGCCTTTGGTCCCGAGGCGGGAGACAGCGACAACCAGCGCCCGTGAGGGTGACACCACCCCCAACTCTGTGGCTCGCCTCCCGCGAGCGCTACGACAATTTGGGTCTCTCCGGGCCTCGGCGCGACGTCACGCGGCGCGGGAGGCTGCAAACCCGCCACACCACGCGGCCACTCGAGGTACACCCAACTCACGCGCTTCAAGCGCACGAGTTCTCTCATTCGCTCAGCGAAGTTCTTTTGGAGCTCGGGGTCAAAGTACGCCGCGGCCCACGAATGCATAACGACGGTCGATGCGTCGGGATTGACGAGTTCGAGGGCTTTTTCAAGGCCGTCGAGGGCGTCGGACTGAATCAAGGTGAGTGTGGGCCAGTCGCTGAGTCGCTCGCCAATGGCGTTAAGGCGGTCCAGTCGGCTCGGGTTTTCGGGCCAGAGACACGCCCGCAGCCACATCGCGTCATCGTCGTTACGCAGATCCAGCGGACTCAGATCGACGCCGATTCGAGAACGAATGGTCGGTAGCGGTCCGGGAAGGTCGGCGGAGTTCAAGGATTCGTAGCTCAAAGTGAAGGCGTCGTGATCATCTCGTAGCGGTGTGCGCACGATGTCGTAGTGATCTACGTAGAGATTCAACCCGGCCGAGGTGCCAATATCAATCAGGTTCACTTCGTCGATGCCCCGGCGATACATTTCGCGCAGCACCGCCTGAAAGACCGCACTTCGTCCCGGCTCGTTGGTCTGCGTGCTGCGCGTCAGCAACGCCGAGACGACCGTCGGGTCGTTACTCACGATGTCGATGACCCTGCGGGCAAACTCCTCGGGAGACGGGCAGTTCGCGCCTCCGAGTGAGCCGTACAGAGGCGCGAGCTGCGCGTGGCCGCGAAGCGCCTGGTAGTGCAACGCCGCGAATATCAACATGGCGTTTCGTTGCTGCAGAGGAACACTCACTAATAGATCAATCATCAGTTCGCTCTTAGCGCAGGCATCACCGAGCGCGGCGTAACACGGGTGCGAGGTTTTATCGTCACTGGCGAGCGCGTACTGGTAGCGACGCGACGCGTCGAGGCGTTCATCGACCGCTGTGCTCATCTCACCCACTTCGTTTTGAATTAGAAAACGACTCTCACGCTCGACGGCGAGGCTTAACGAACAGTGACCAGAGTTCCGATTGGAGTGAAGGGCCACACCACTTTCGCGTCACTGAAGCGCATTTCTATGCAGCCCAAGCTCTGCGGCGAGCCGTAGGAAGGCCGAATAAATCCGTGCAGCCCATCGCCACCATTGAAGTACGAAACCCACGGAATTCCGGTGTCGTGGTACTTCGTGCCGTCAGGATTCAACCCGGACATTGTTGTCGTCACGTAGCGCAGGTACACCGGATAGGTGCCGGTGGCCGTTGGCGACTGGGGGATACCCGTATTGACGGTGGTGTGAAAGGTGGATACGCCGTTCACGTACAAAGTCAAGGTTTCGGGGTAAGCCATTGATACAACGACGTAGTTGTATCCGCCCGGATTGCGTTGAGCGAGTTTCGCCGCGTGAAGTAGCGCGGCCCACGTTTTATCGTTCGCTTCACCGGTCGATGCCAAGTGATGGACATCTTGGAATCGCATAATCGCTCCGCGAACCAGTACTCCGCCATTTCCTGCGTGCCACAGGGAACGAAGTGCGCTCGGCAGTTTGTCAAAGCGCCAAGCGAACGTGCCGGGACCGGGTTGCATGGCCGTCGAGGCACCAACGGACGATCGAAATGAGA